>NZ_JBSRLA010000036.1:0-35977 GCF_055149105.1 Desulfosalsimonas sp.
GACAGGCCGAGTTTTTGAAATTTTAAGCGAAGGCATTGGCTGAATCCGTAAACGGTCAGGAGCGAAAAAACTGACCCCGGCCGCAGGGCTTCCTTCCTGCAACAACAGCGGACGCAGTAAAAAGCTTTTTACGGTGCCATCAAGCCCTGGCGGGGAAATCGGGAAAAAATTTGCCGGGCACGGCCGCGGAATTAGACCGGACGGCACAAATACGCGAAATTTTCAAAACGGTTTTTTTCGACATTTCATGGAAACGCGTCAAAACAGGACAAACAAAAACCCGGCCAAGCCTCCCTGGATCCGGGTGGCCGCACCCGGGGGTGATAATTATGAAACCGTCCGCCGCCTCAAAACGGCCGCGGGCCTGCACACGGTCTGCGAATCAGCCCTTTGCCCCAATATCGCGGAATGCTGGCATGCCGGACATGCCACATTCATGATCCTGGGCAACGGCTGTACCCGCAACTGCCGGTTCTGCGGAGTCGCCGGCCGGCCGAAGCCACTGGATAAAGACGAACCCCGGCGCGTGGCAAAAGCCGTTGCCGCCATGGGGCTGGATCACGCGGTGGTGACATCTGTTACCCGGGATGATCTTTCCGACGGGGGAGCCGGCCATTTTGCCGCAACCATCAAAGAAATCCGGAAAAACTGCCCGAACGCGGGCATCGAGGTGCTGGTCCCGGATTTTGCGGCAAACCGCAGGGCCCTTGAAACCGTGCTTGCAGCCGGACCGGACGTGGTGGGACACAACATGGAAACCACGGCCCGGCTCTATCCAACAGTGCGGCCCGTGGCAGACTACCGGCAGTCCCTGGCCCTGCTTTGCACGGCAAAGCGGATCAACCCTGAATGCATTACAAAATCGGGATTCATGCTCGGGCTCGGCGAAACCATGGGCGAAATCCGCCAGACCATCGCCGACATCCGGGCGGCGGGCGTGCAGGTGCTGACCATGGGCCAGTATCTCAAGCCCGGACCGCAAAACATGGACGTGGCGGAATATTTTTCGCCTGAAATCTTTGCACAACTGAAGCAATATGCAACAGAGGCGGGGTTTGCGCTGGTGGAATCCGGCCCTTTTGTACGAAGCTCCTACAGGGCGGCAGCCCAGGCAGAAGCACTGGGGATTATCCGCACACCGAAATCCGGCAAGACCAATCCAGGGCCTGCGGCCTGCGGACAATAACGGCCATGGATCAAAACTGCACAAACAGGAGACGCAACACACAATGACTTATAACGGCCCATGGAGCGCCCAATACATTGAAACCCAATACAACCGCTGGAAGCAGGATCCAAACTCCGTGGACCCGGACTGGCAGTTTTTTTTCCAGGGCTTTGAACTCGGACGGACCCAAAAGCCGGCAGCGTCCGAAGAAGTATGTGAGCCCTGTGACGAGCAAACCGTCAGAAAGCAGTCACGGGTCGAGGCCCTTGTCTACAGGTATCGCGATATCGGGCACCTGCTGTCGTGCACAGATCCCCTTGCGGCATGCCCCACCGACCATCCCCTGTTAAACCCGAAAGCCTTTGGCCTGGATGAAAAAGACATGCAGCGGCGCTTCTACGCGCCGGGCCTGCCTGAACATCCTGGCCGGCAAATGACCCTTGACGAGCTTGTCGATCATCTGCGCCAAACCTACTGCCGCTCTGTTGGTGTGGAATACATGCACATCCAGGACCCGGAAGAACGTAAGTGGCTTCGGCAGCGCATGGAATCCACACAAAACATACCGGCTCTTTCAGATGAGGAAAAAATCCGGATTCTACGGAAATTATCCGAGGCTTCCGCACTTGAGCAGTTTATCCATAAAAAGTACCTGGGCCAGAAACGCTTCAGCGTTGAAGGCGCAGATGTGATCATCCCCATGCTCGATTCCCTGCTGGCCCATGCCGCGGGCGAACACGGCTGCCAACAGATTGTTCTGGGCATGACCCACAGGGGGCGGTTAAACGTTCAGGCCAATATCCTGAACAGGCCGTATGCCGATGTCATCGCTGAGTTTGAAAGCCACCACAATCCGGAAGCCGAAGTTGGCGCCGGAGACGTGAAATATCACAAGGGCTTTCACGGCCAAATCACCACATCGGAGAACAGGCCAATCGATATCCTCATGGCCGACAACCCCAGTCACCTGGAGTCGGTCAACCCGGTGGTGGAGGGAATGGCCCGGGCCCGGCTGGATGCGGCGGGCATTGAAAACACCGGTGCTGTCATGCCGTTACTGCTCCACGGGGACGCGGCCTTTTCAGGCCAGGGAATCGTGGCTGAAACCCTGAACATGTCCCAGCTTGATGGCTATCATACCGGCGGCACCGTACATATCATCGTCAACAACCAGATCGGGTACACGGCCCTGCCCGATGACCTGCGCTCCACCCGGTATGCCACGGATATCGCCAAAAGTTTAATGGTTCCCATTTTCCACATACACGGTGAAAACCCCGAGGCGGCCGTGCATATTGCAAAGCTGGCCTGTGACTACCGGATGCGGTTTAACAAGGACGTGATCATGGATGTGGTCTGCTACCGCAGATACGGCCACAACGAGGGCGATGAGCCCTATTTCACCCAGCCGCTGATGTATGAACGCATCAAAAACCGCCCCACCCCGGCCCGGGTCTATGCCCGGCAGCTCATTGAACAGGGCGTATTGGACGAAAACACAGCCAGCGACATCCAGGAGAAGACAACCCAATGCATCCGGGAAGCCTATGATGGGGTGCAAAAAGAAACCGATCAACCGGCGCAGCAAACCTCAGCCGAGGATCATCCGCCCACAAGGGAGCCTGAAAAGGGCCGGCAGAAACCCCGGGATCAACAGGACCAACAGGATTCCGGCGTGGACACTGCTGTCAAGCCCTCCCTGCTAAAGCAGCTGGCGGCAAAAATCAACGCAGCCCCGGATGATTTCCATCTCCACCCCAAGATTGAAAAGCTCCTGAAAAAACGCCTGGCCGCAGTAAAAGACGGCAAGGGCATAGACTGGGCAAATGCCGAGACCCTGGGGTTTGCCACAATCGTAAACCAGGGCATTTCCGTCCGCCTGTCAGGCCAGGACAGCCAGCGGGGCACTTTCAGCCAGCGCCACAGCGTATTGTTTGACACCGCCACCAACGCGGAGCATGTGCCCATAAATACTGCGGCCAAAGACGGGGGCGGATTTACATCCATCAACAGCCTGCTGTCCGAGGCCGGGGTTTTGGGCTTTGAATACGGCTATTCCCTGGTGCACACAAGCGGCCTGACCATTTGGGAGGCCCAGTTCGGCGATTTTGCCAACAACGCCCAGGCCGTCATTGACCTCTATCTTGCCAGCGGGGAGACCAAGTGGGGGTGTAAAAGCGGCCTTGTGCTGCTGCTGCCCCACGGCTATGAAGGCCAGGGCCCGGATCATTCCAGCAGCCGGGTGGAGCGGTTTTTGCAACTGGCCGCAGATGAAAATTTCTGTGTCTGCAACCCCACCACCCCGGCCCAGTATTATCACCTTTTGCGGGACCAGGCATGCGCCGGGAGGCGAAAACCCCTGATCATCCTGACCCCCAAAAGCCTGCTTCGCCACCCAGAAGCCGTCTCATCCTTAGATGACCTGGCAAAGGGGAAATTCAACCAGGTCATAGACGATGCCCGGGCCCCGAAAAATCCCCAACAGGTGGTGCTGGTATCAGGCAAGCTGTTCTACGACCTGGCAGAGGCCCGGGATGAAAGGGAAGAAAAAAACACGGCCATCGTCCGGGTCGAACAACTCTATCCCTTTGCCGAAAAACAACTGGCTTCGGTGATCAAGAAATACAAAAACTGCCGCCGCTGGGTCTGGGCCCAGGAGGAGCCGGCCAACATGGGGGCATGGAACTACATCCGGCCCCTTCTGGAAACCCGCTTTTCACTCACCCTCAACTATATCGGCCGCAAGGCCTCGGCCAGCACGGCCACGGGATATCACCACGTACACAAGCAACAGCAGCAGCAGATCATTGACATGGTCCTGGAGAAAAAATAAAAACCTGCAGCACAAGCCCGTTGAAACAGCAAAAGCCCTGTAAGGAGGCTCCATGAAAGTCGATATCAAGGTGCCGGAAGTCGGCGAATCCGTAAAAGAAGCCCTGCTGGCGGAATGGTACAAATCAGACGGCGACCGGGTTGACAAAGACGAGCCCGTCTTTGTCCTGGAAACAGACAAGGTCACCCTGGAGGTACCGGCAGAGCAAAGCGGCACCCTGGAAATCCTTGTCCAGGCCGGCCAGAACGTAAAAATCGGTCAGGTGGTGGGCAAAATCGACACGGATGCCGCCCAAACGGATTCGGCGCAAAAGACGGACCAGGAAAAACAACCCCCGGAAACAGAAGAAAAGGCGGCTGAACCAGTGCCTGCGCCGGAACCGGAACCCGAGCCCGCCCCGGAGCCCGGGGCAAAACAGACCCAAGCGGAACCGGGGCCTGAAGACAAACCCGACCGGGCCCCGAAAGCCCAAGAGGCCGGCGATGACAAACAAGCGGCACAACAGGCAGAGACCCTGCCGCCGTCAGTGCGCCGCCTGGTGGCTGAAAACAACCTGGATGTTTCAAAAATCCGGGCAACCGGCCCCAACGGACGGATCACCAAGGGCGATGTGATTGCCCACCTTGAATCCGGCGCCGGAAAAGCTGCAGCCCAGCCGGAGCAAAAAAGTTCCCGGCCTGCGGAAACACAGGAAGCCGTCACCCGAACGCCCATGTCTCCGATCCGAAAATCCATTGCCGCCCACCTGCTCGATGCCAGGCAGAACACCGCCATGCTCACCACGTTTAACGAAATCGACATGAGCCGGGTCAAAACACTGCGCGAGCGGTTCAAAGACACCTTTTACGAGACCCACGGGGCGCGCCTGGGGTTCATGTCCTTTTTTGTCAAAGCATGCGTGGCCGCCCTCAGGGAGTTTCCGGAAATCAACGCCAGCATAGAAGAAGATGAAATCGTCTATCACCATTATTATCACATCGGCATTGCCATTGGCGCCAAAAAGGGCCTGGTGGTGCCGGTCGTCCGGCATGCAGACCAACTCGGTTTTGCAGAAATCGAAGAAGCCATTGCTGACTTTGCCGCGCGCGTGGGAAAAAACCGCATCACCCTTTCCGAACTCGAAGGGGGCACCTTTTCGATCACCAACGGCGGCATCTACGGCTCGCTTTTGTCCACGCCCATTTTAAACATGCCCCAGAGCGCCATTCTGGCCATGCACAAGATCGAGGACCGGCCGGTGGTTGAAAACAAGGAGGTGGTGATCCGGCCCATGATGTATGTGGCGCTCAGCTACGACCACCGGATCGTGGACGGCAAGGACGCGGTGAGCTTTCTGCGGCGCATCAAGGAATTCATTGAAACCCCTGAACGCATGATCATGGAGATATAAAATGGGTGAACAGTCGCGTTATGACTTGATTGTGATCGGCGCCGGCCCGGGCGGATACGTGGCCGCTGCCAGAGCCGGGCAGCTGGGCATGAAAACCGCCTGTGTGGACAAATTTGACAGACCCGGCGGGGTATGCCTCAATTACGGATGCATCCCGAGCAAGGCCCTGCTCGATTCCTCGGAACATGCGGCCCAGGCGGTCAATTCATTTAAAAACCACGGCATCCGCGTGGGCAAGCCGGAAATCGATCTAAAGACCATGATGGGCAGAAAAGACGAGGTTGTCCGGGCGCTTACCGACAACGTGGAAAACCTGCTCAAAGCCAACAACGTGGAGATTATCAAGGGCACGGCCGCACTGCAGGGCGAATCTGCGGTCAGGGTGGAAAAAAACGGCCAGGCACAGACAATCGAGGCGAAAAACATTTTGCTGGCCACCGGCAGCAGCCCGGCCGGGGTCAAGGGCCTTGCGTTTGACGGCCAGTTTATTGTCAACTCAACCGATGCGCTTGCCTTTGACAAGATCCCCAAAAGCCTTCTGATCGTGGGCGGCGGATATATCGGCCTCGAGCTGGGCTCGGTCTGGTCACGCCTGGGGTCAAAGGTGACTGTCGCGGAAATGACAGACCGGATTGCGGGCACGGCAGACAGCCAGTTGTCGCGCCGGCTGCTGCGGATCTTAAAGAGCCAGGGAATCGAATTCAAGCTCAAAACCCGGGTTACCGGCGCGGATGTGCGCAAAAAGACCGTAAAGGTGACACTGGATACAGACGGGGAAAAATCCGAGCAAGTTTGCGAAACCGTGCTGGTGGCCGTGGGCAGGCGCCCGCTGTCTGAAGACCTGGGCCTGGAAGACGCGGGCGTTGAGACCGATTCCAATGGCTTTGTCAAGGTGGATGCCAATTTCCGCACCACTGTCGGCAATATTTATGCCGTGGGCGACCTGATCGGCCAGCCCATGCTGGCCCACAAGGCCTCGGCCGAAGGCCGGGCCGCAGTGGAAATCATGGCCGGAAAACCCGGCGAGGTCAACTACGACGCAGTGCCCATGGTCATCTACACCTTTCCCGAGGCCGCGTCAGTGGGCAAGACAGAGGAGCAGTTAAAACAACAGGGAATTGACTACTGCACCGGTACCTTTCCGCTCACGGGCGCCGGCCGGGCCCGGTGCATGGGCGAAACCGAAGGCATGGTCAAGGTGCTTTCCCACAAAAAAACAGACCGGGTCCTGGGGGTGCACATCCTCTCGCCCCGGGCTTCGGACATGATCGCGGAAGCCGTGTTTGCCATCGAGTTCGGGGCGTCCTCGGAAGACATCGGCCGGATCATGCACGGCCATCCCACATTTGCCGAAGCCCTGCAGGAAGCCGCCCTGGTGACCCGGCAGTGCTCCATATATTCGGGATAGAACTCCCCCGCCGCTCAGGGAAGCAGCCCTGCTGTCATGGCACCGGCCAGGGCCGTCATGTATCGGGGATAAAGGCCGCCGGCCACCATGAAAACAATCATGGCAAGGGCCAGGAGCCTGAAGGGCAGGGATACAGCAATGGCCCGGGGCTGTGACGCAGGTGCAGTAAAATACGCGGCCTTAAGGACGCCGAGGTAATAGTAAAGCGATATCACCACGTTCAACATGGCAATGATCACCAGCCACAGCAGACCCTGTTCCATGGCGGCCTTAAAAACAAGCAGCTTTGCCGTAAAACCGATGGTGGGCGGAATGCCCGCCAGCCCGAAAAGCGCCAGCAGCAGGGCCAGAGCCAGCACAGGCGCCCGTTGGTGCAGGCCGGCAAGGGCATCTGTTTTGATGTTTCTGCCGCCGTCTGCGGCCTTGACCACCACCATGAAACAGGTGAATTTCATCACCATAAGCGACAGTCCGTAAAATATTGCACCTGTATAGCCCATGGCGTTTGCACTCAATATCCCGATCATCACGTAGCCGGCATGGGCCACGCTGGAAAAGGCCAGAAGCCGCTTGATATCCTTCTGGGCCATGGCCGCGAGATTGCCCGCGGTCATGGAAGCAACCGATACGAAAATCAGCACCCAGGCCACCCGGTCGCTCTGCCCCCCGGTCAGGGCGATCATGCGCACCAAAATGGCAATGGCAGCCACCTTTGAGGCAGTGGCAATGTATGCCGACACCTGGTGGGGGGCGGCCTCGTAGGCGTCAGGGGCCCATAAATGAAAGGGAAAAACCGCCAGCTTGAAAAAAAATCCCGACAACGACAGAACAAAACCGGTAAAAACCACGGGCTCATTGATCCTTGCCGGCACCTGCCCCATCAGCTCGGCCATGTGCGCTGTTCCAAACGCGCCGTAAACCAGGGCAAACCCGAAAAGCATCACAGCAGATGATGCCGCGCCAAAAACGAAATACTGAAATGCCGGCGCCGCCCCTTTTGGGTATCCCCGGCGAAAATAGACCAGCACATAAAGGCTGTAAGAAGAAATCTCAAGGGAAATATAGATGGTCAGCAGATGTACGGAGCTTGCCAGCAGCATCATGGCAAGGGTAGACAAGCAAAGCAGGAGGTAGAATTCGCTGTGCCGGGCCTTGTCCACTCCTGAAAGATCGGCGCAAAGACATACGGTAAGAAAGAACCCGGAATAGATAAGGGCCTTAAACACCTGGGAGTAAAGATCCACCTGATAGACTCCCTCAAAGACAAGGCCTTCAAAACCCGCAGTGCAGACCGTCAGGACCAGACCGGCCGCAGACAGCATCATGGCCGCGGCATAATCCCGTCCGGGACGGCCCCGGCCCAGACAGAAAAAGAAAAACACGCCTCCTACCGCCAGTGTATAGAGTTCGGGAATAAACAGGATCCAGTCCGTCATGGCCATACGCTCATCAATTCAGTGAAAAGGGTCTCAACGCTTTCCGGGCCTGCAAGCCCGACTGCCGGTCCCAGGGCATGGATCAGGGGAACCGAGGCGGTCTGGATCAGGTCATACATGAGAAACGGCATCAGACCGAAGCCCACGATGGCCGCGGCCAGCACCGCCCGGGGCATACCCATTGCAAAACTCATGTCCTTTAAATGCGCCCAGCGGGGATTCAGGGGCCCAAAGCAGGTATTGCGGACAACCCGGAGCATGAACAGGGCGTTTACCACCAAAACCCCCACGGATATCATTGCCAGGGCCGGATAAACCCGGAATGCTGCGATAAAAACCAGCAGTTCGGCCCAGAAGCTGGCCAGGCAGGGCACACCGATGCCGGCAAGCGCGGCAATAACAAAATAGCTGCTGGCCGCGGGCATCACAGCCGACAAACCGCCGAGTTCGCCGATTTCCCGGGTGTGGGTGCGGTCATAGATATGTCCCACAGCCGAGAAAAAAAGGGCGGTCATGACCCCGTGGGCAAACATCTGAAACACCGCCCCGTTAATCCCGTCCACTGTCATGGTGGCAAACCCGAGGCCCACGATTCCCATGTGGGAAACACTGGAATAGCCGATCACAAACTTGAGATCCGTCTGGCGAAGGCCCACCATGACCCCGTAGACAATCCCGATGACCGCCAGAACCGCCATCATCGGCGACCAGTACATCCAGCCTTCCGGGCACAGAAACATGCCCACCCGCAGGATGCCGAAAGCCCCGATCTTCATGAGCACGCCGGCATGCAGCATGCTCACCGCCGTGGGGGCGGCCACGTGACCCGTGGGCGACCAGGAGTGAAACGGCCATACCCCGGCCAGAATCCCGAATCCGATATAAAAAAGCAAAAATGCGGTTTTCTGCTCAAAACCGGAAAAAGACGCATTTTCCACCAGGGCGGGCAGAGAAAACGTCTCCAGGCCGGATACGGCTGCCAGATAAATGATGCCCGGCAGAATCAGTGCGCTTCCGAACAAAAGATACAGGGTCAGTTTCATGGCCCCGTACTCCCGTGCGCTGCTGCCCCAGATCACAATGAGCAGATACATGGGAAGAAGGGAGACATCAAACCACACGAAAATAAAAAACAGGTCAAGGGCCATGAACATGCCGTAAACGCCGATGACCAGGAGGATAAACAGGGCGAAGAATTCCTTTACCCGAAAATCGAGTTCCCACATGGAAACAACCCCGGTGAAAAACACAATTCCGGTGAGCAGAAGCATGGGCGCGGCAAATCCGTCTATGCCGTTTAAATAGGAAATGCCCATGGAGGGAATCCAGTCCAGGCGCTCCACGAACTGCATGCCCCCCGCCGCCCGGTCATATGCGGCAAACAAAAAAACCGACAGGGCCAGGGTTGCAGCCGAACATGCCGCACTCACCCATTTGACCGCCGCATTGCTGTTTTTGGGCAGCACCAGCACCAGCGCCAGCCCGCTTACGCATATCAGCAGGATCGTGCTCAAAAACGGAAAGTGTGCGGCATGCATCTGCATGTTTCCCATTTCCTTTAAACAACCAGCAAAATGAGTGTCAATCCGAACATCACGGCAAACGCCACCATCAGCTTCGGCTGGATCATGGCCCGGTGCCATCCCGCAGCCATGCGTCCGCAGATAACAACCCAGCCGGTGATCATGGCCAGCGCCCCTTCAATCACCCGATTCTCCGTCCGCCGGGCCCCCTCGGCAATGCCCCGGTCCAGGACCCGGTCGGTTATCCAGGCGTAAACATGATCCAGGTACCAGCGGCTGGCAAAAAGACGGCCCACAGGCCCGATTTTCTCAGCAAACCCCACCTGATCCGAGGCGCTGCGGCCAAATTGCATCCACGCGGCAAAAATGCCTGCAACCGCCAGAACCGGAGAGGCGATATGGGCCAAAAACGCCGTATGACCGTCTTTGGCATGTGGGCTGTGGATACTGATAAAATCCTGAAAGCCTTGTGCAAAAAACCCCGCCGCCAGGGTAATCACAGCCAGGATCACCAGCACCGCATACATGGCCGCACTGGCGGGCACAGACCCGTGGCCGTGGCTGTTGGCGCCGGCCGCTTGGGTGCGGGGAAACAGGATGATAAAAATCAGGCGGAACGTATAATATGCGGTCAGAAACACTCCGGCAAGCCCGCAAAACAGCCATACGGGATTGTCTGCAGCCGCCAGCGCTCCCATGATCGCCTCTTTGCTGAAAAAACCGGAAAAGGGCCATATTCCGGCAAGCGCCAGGGCGCCGGCTGTCATGCAGACCATGGCTGTTTTCATGCGGCGTCCGCCGGCCCGGCCGATGACAAACATATCGTTTGTATCATGGGCATGGATCAAAACCCCGGCACATAAAAACAACAGCGCCTTGAACCCGGCATGGGTGGTGAGGTGAAATATCCCGGCCGCATAACCGCCCGCGCCAAGGGCCATGATCATGAAACCGAGCTGGCTGATGGTGGAATAAGCCCACACCTGCTTAATATCCCGGCTCACCATGGCCATGGTGGCTGAAAGCAGCATGCTGACAGTACCCACTGCCATGCACACGGTCATGACCGTATCTGACTGGCTGAAAAACGGAAACAGCCGGCCCAACAAAAAAACCCCGGCGGCAACCATTGTGGCGGAATGAAGCAGGGCACTGACCGGCGTGGGGCCCTCCATGGCATCGGGCAGCCAGGTCATGAGCGGAAACTGGGCGCTTTTGCCGATGATCCCGCCGAATACCAGCAGTGCGGATGCGGTTGTCATGGCACTGGAAAGCCCGTGTGCGCCGCTGTTTAACTCAAAGATCTGCAATGTCCCCCCCCAGACCAGCAAAATCAGCCAGCCCCAGAAAAACAGGGTATCGCCGGCCCGGGTCATGATAAACGCCTTTTTTCCCGCCCGGGTGGCGGAAAACTTCTCATACCAGAAACCAATGAGCAGATAGGATGAAACACCCACCAGCTCCCAGAATATAAAGACCTGGAGGATATTGGGGGCAAGCACCAAACCGGACATGGCCCAGGCAAACAGGGACATGAACCCAAAATACCGCCCATAGCCGGCATCGCCGGCCATGTAGCCAAGGGAATAAACCTGGACCAGAAACGCAATACAGGTCACAATCACCAGCATGACAAGGCTCAACGGATCGAGCAGCGTCCCAACGGCAATCTCAAAATCCCCTGAGGCCATCCATGTCACAGAAGATTGCAGGGGCGCATCCATTCCCAAATGGCGGACCAAAAGACAAACCGCGCAGATCAGGGACACGGCCGCGGCAGCCACGGAAGTCCCGGCCGCTGCTCTGGGCAGGCCCCGGAGAAACACCAGGATGATCCCGAAGGCCGCCAGGGGCACCACGGCCGCGGCCCAGGCCAGGTAAAGCGAAATTTCGGGTACGGGTTGGGGAAGCATGATAAAAGTTTTAAGTGTTAAGTGTTAAGGGTTAAGGGTTCGGAAGCGGCTTTCGGGTCCGGGACACGCGGGCTGTTTTCAATGCATTGCGGATCTATGCTGTGTCGCTGCCGGTATATGCAAACCACCATGGCCAGGCCCACTGACACCTCGGCTGCGGCCACGGCCACGATAAAAAGGGCCATGACCTGGCCTTCGATCTGCTGAAACTGCAGGCCTGCGCCCACAAACACAATGGCAGCAGCGTTTAACATGATCTCCAGGCCCACAATGATCATAATCAGGTTCCTGCGGGTCAAAGTGCAGATCATTCCCATCAGAAACACAATGGCCCCAAGCAGCATAACATGGGTATAGGGTACGATCATCACGGCTCCTTGTTTCCGGATTGTTTCCGTCTGCCCGCCCTGCCCAGGTGAAGGGCCCCGATCAGGGCCACCAGGAGAAGAATCGATACCATCTCCACTGCCAGCCAGTGTTGGTCAAACAAATAAAACCCGAACGCAGCGGGTGAAGCCGCTGCCGCAGCCATTGGCCTGCCGGCTTCAGGGCCTGAAAAAAAAGCGACCAGCAACGCGGCGGCAATATATACCCCGCAGACCCCGAAGGCCGCCAGGTAGTGGGCTGCCGGAAAGGGGCGATCGGCTCCCGGAGCCATCCGGATCATCATGACAATGAAGAGAAAAAGCACCATAATGGCCCCGGCGTATAAGATCACCTGGAAGATCCCCACAAGCGGTGCGCCCAGAAGATAAAACAGCAGGGCTGTTGCAATAAAGGACACCACCAGGTAAAGCACCGCATGAACCATGTGCTTTCTGGTGATCGCCAGGCCCGCAGAGGCGATGATCAGCGCGGCAATGATATAGAAAAACACGGCGTAAACAGTCATATCCCTCACGGCATGTTGGTTCTGACATTGACCGGCGGCGACTCGTTTATATGCCCGCCCTTTGGGCGGATCGCGTCGGCCACGCCGGCATGATCGTAGAAATTGTAATTTGGGTCCTTTCCGCAGTGGTCCACCTGGAGATCCTCCTTTTCAGCAACCATCTTCAGGATGTCCCGGTCTGCATGTTCAAAAGACGGGGTGAGCTGGATGGCTGCGGTGGGACAGGCCTCCTCGCAGAGCCCGCAGTATATGCACCGGCCGAAATTGATCCGGAACCATGCCGCATACCGCCGACCTTCCGGGTTTTCGGCAGCCTGCATGGAAATGCAGTCCACCGGGCACGCAGCCGAGCAAAGATAGCAGGCCACACAGCGCTCCCTGCCGTCTGGATCAACGGTTAAAATGATGCGTGCCCTGGACCGGGCCGGCAGGGGGCGCTTGTACTCGGGATACAGCTCCGTGGCCGGTCCCCGGAAAATGTGTTTCAATGTGGTGTAAAAACCCGTGCAAAGCGAATGCACGACCAAAAACAATTCCTTCATATGCCCACCATCACAAACCCGGTAATCACGATATTGATCAGGGCCGCAGGGATCAGAAACTTCCAGCCCAGGTCCATGAGCTGATCATAACGGAACCTGGGCAACGTGGCCCGGATCCAGATCATGGCGGTTACCACCAGAACAATTTTTACAAGCAGCCACAACGGTGCGGGCAAAAAAGGCCCGCGCCAGCCCCCGAGGAAAAACACCGCTGTAAGGGCCCCGAGAACCTGCATCTGCACGTATTCCCCCAGAAAAAACATCCCGAAGCGCATGCCACTGTATTCCGTGTGATACCCCGAGCCGAGCTCGGCCTCGGCTTCGGGCAGATCAAAGGGAATGCGCTTGCTTTCGGCCATGGCAGAGAGAAAAAATATGACAAAGGCCAGGGGCTGGACCAGGATAAACGGCCTGCCCGCCTGGGCCTCTACGATATCGACCAGGCTCAGAGAGCCCGCCAGCATGACCACCGGGACAATGGAAAGCCCCAGGGCCAGTTCGTAGCTGATCATCTGGGCCGCCCCGCGGATGCTGCCGAGCATGGCATACTTGGAATCCGAGGCCCATCCGCCCAGCACCACCCCGTAAACACTCAAAGAAGCCATGGCAAAAACATAGAGCAGCCCCACATTCATGTCCGTGACCACCATGGGAATCTTTCTGCCGCCAAGGTGTAAGTCCGGACCCATGGGCACCACCGCAAAGGTGAGCAGGGCTGTGGCGGCAACAACAGCCGGGGCAAACAAAAAAATCCAACGGTGGGCTCCCTGGGGTATGACATCTTCTTTTGTCAAAAGCTTGATGCCGTCGGAAACAGGCTGGAGCAGGCCGAAAATTCCAGTGCGGTTGGGCCCGATGCGGGCCTGGAAACGGCCCAGCAGCTTGCGTTCCAAAAGCACCAGGTAGGCGGCCAGCAAAAGAACGCCGGTTAAAATCACCGCGATCTTAAACATTAAAATGGCATATCCTGTCAGCCAGAGTCCCATTGCTGCTGCCTTGTGTTTATTGATCCCAAACCGCCCGGCCCGATTTTTGCCGCCACGGACCGGGCGTTTTTTTTCGCCGTTATTGCAAAGGAAAAATCCGCACGCCTTGTGCTGCCATGGTTTTGACCGGCGCTGTCACCGGATAGGTTTTTGTCATCCACTCGATCATTTCCCCGGGGCCGGCCGGCGGAGCCAGACCCGCAATCTGCCAGGCTGCCTGCCAGGCACCGGGCATATCACCTCCGGGAATGGCTGAGCCGATAACCCTTGGGGGATGGCCGCCTGCCCCGGTTATGCGCACGGGCGTGCCCCCGGCATGGGCGGGGGGTGACCATTGGGCCCTTGCTTCCTGGTTTACATAGATTCCCCCGGCTTCATAGACGCTTGACACCGGGACGACAATATCTGCCCGGGAAACGAGTTCAGTGGCCATGCAGTCGGCAGCACACAAAAATTCCAGGCCTTTGAGCGCGCAGTCCAGACGATCCCGGTCGGCACAGTTTTGCCAGAGATCGCTTTGCACGGCCACCAACGCCTTGATTTCACCGGATTCCATGGCATTGATGAGTTCATCCGGCGTTTTTGCCCGGTGATCCAGCAAAAGCCCGCCAAAAGTGTTGGCCTTGGGCAGGGTGTAAAACAGGCGCGCTTCCTTTTTGTTTTTGCGCAATTGTTTGACAAGGCCGGATGCGGCCAAAACCGTGTTTTGATCTAAAATGGCAGTGCCGCACAGGATCACCGGAAAGCGGCTGCGTTGGATCTGATCCCGGATTGCCGCCATTTTGCCGGCATTGCCGCCAATTTTGTTTTCCGGCTCAATACCGGACAACAAATCAATGATTTCATCAGGTGCGGCCACAACCTGCCGGAATTCAAACGGCCACTCAAGGTCTCTGGGATCAATGGCTGCAACCCCTGCCCCTGCCCGCCACGCCTGGCGCATGGCCAGGGCGAGCATGGGGGCCTCGTCCAAAGCATCTGCGCCCACAGCCAGAATCATGTCCGCGGATTCAACCGCTTTCATGGATACAACGTTTTCCGGGTTCAGGCCGGAAACCACGGCCGGTGCTGCCGGAGCGGCTGCCAGGTCATCGAAAAAAAACCCGCGCCAGGACCGGCGCCTGCACATATCCATCCATGCAGCCAGGGTTTCCAGGCTGCTGCGCCCGGAACCGGCAACCGCAATGGCACCGGCGCCGTATTGCTCCGCCAGGCTATCGATCCGCCCGGCCGCGGCAGCAGCGGCCTTTTGCGGGGTCATTGCTTTTGCCGCCACACGGCCCTGCCTGGGGCGGTTTTCCGAGTTGGCCCAGGAAAATCCGTATCTTCCGCGATCACAGATAAAAGCGCCGTTGACCGCCCGGCTGAAAGCCGCCTCCAAACGGACAACCTGCCTGTACCTGGCAGAGACCGTGATGCTGCAGCCCAGACTGCAGGTGGTACACACGCCGGTGGTCCGCTCAAAATCCCATCTGCGGCCGGTGTAGCGCGACGGCTTGTCCGTGTAGACACCCGTGGGGCAGAGATCGATCAGATTTCCGGAAAACGGGTTTTCAAGCACGCCGTCTTTGTAGCGCCCGAAATAAATCCGCTGGGCAATGCCCATGACCCCGAGGTCTGTGTATCCGCAATACTCCTGGTAAAACCGGGAACAGCGGTAGCACTGAATGCAGCGATTTTCCTCGTGGCTGATCAACGGCCCCAGGTACTGGTCCGCATATGTGCGCTTTTTGCCGGCAAACCTGCGCATGCCGTGGCCGCCGGCCACGGTGAGGTCCTGGAGCAGACAATGGCCGCCTTCGTCGCAAACCGGGCAGTCATGCGGGTGGTTCATCATCATCCACTCAATGACATGCCTTCTGAAATCCACGGCCTCGGCATCGTCTGTTGAGACCACCATGCCGTCTTCGGCCTCGATCATGCAGCTCATCCGGATGCCCTCGACCGGACCGTCTATGAATTTCACCGCACACACCCGGCAGGCGCCCACGGCCCCGAGTTCGGCGAAATAACAAAACCGCGGAATATAGATGCCGGCGCTTTCGGCTGCATCAATGACCCGGGTGCCTTTGGCAACCCTGATCTTTTTGTTGTCAATAATGAGATCCGGCATAATTTTTGTCTGATTGCCCGTCTTTAAACGGGCATCCCTGGTTTTCGATATGGGCCGTGACTTCTGCGTAAAAATCCTCGATCAGCCCCTGAACCGGAGCCACGGCGCCGGGCGCAAACGCGCAATAGGAATATTTCATATGTCCGCACATTTTCCGTATCATTTCAATGTATTCAGCCCTGCCCTGCCCGGCCTCGATGCGGTTTAGCAGATCCAGGATATACGGCAGCCCTTCCCGGCAGGGCGTGCACCAGCCGCAGGACTCCCTGACAAAAAAGGTCATCAGGTTGGCGGCCACCTGCACCAGACAGGTCTTGTGATCAAAGACCATGATCGCCCCGGTGCCCAGCCGATAGCCGTTTTGTTCCATATCGTCGTAATCGAGCCGGACGTGACACATGGACCCGGGCATAATCCGCGTGGAGGCCCCGCCCGGCATGCACGCCTTAAGCCTTGAGCCCGGTATCATGCCCCCGGCATGTTCTTCGATGAGCTCTGAGAGCCGGATGCCCATGGGCAGCTCGAAGCAGCCGGGATGATTGACCCTTCCGCTTACGGAAAACACCTTGGTGCCGGCCCCGCTTTCGGTCAGGGCCAGGGACCTGAACCATGGTGCCCCTTTGGAAATGACATGGGGCACGCAGCACAGGGTTTCAACATTTTGTACTTCAGTGGGCTGCTGCCACAGCCCGCTGGTGGTGGGATAAGGCGGCGGCCGCTTTGGATTGGCGCGTTTCCCCTCAAGTGCGTTGATCAGCGCCGTGCCCTCCCCGCAGATATAACGGCCGGCGCTGCGGTGGACAATCAGCTCACAGTCGCGGCCGGAGCCGAGAATGTTTTTGCCGGCAAGCCCGGCTTCCCGGGCTACCTGGATTTCCCGCTCCAGAATCCGGGCGGCGTTTTCGTATTCCCGCCGGATGAAAATCACGGCGATTTCGGCCTCAATGGCCCGGGCGGCCAGCACAATGCCCTCAATGAGCTGGTGGGGATCGGCATGAATCAACACCCGGTCCTTGAAAGTGCCCGGTTCCATTTCATCGGCATTGCACACCAGATATCTCGGATGCGGGGCATTGTCAGGCACAGTTGCCATTTTTTTCCCAATGGGAAACCCGGCGCCGCCACGGCCCAGAAGGCGGGCCTCAAGCAGAATCTCCCGGATATCGCCGGGCGGGGGATCATTTTTGACAAATGCGTTTTCAAGCGCCTGATACCCCCCGCTTTGCCGGTATTCGTCAATCGTGGCGATCCGGCCGGATTTTCGGTTTTTCAGCAGTACCCGGGGATGCATTTATTTTTCCCGCCTGAGGTCTTCAATGATTTGATCAAACTTTTCCAAAGTCAAACGACCATACACTGTCTGGTTGATCATGAGCGCCGGGGCCAGATCGCAATAGCCCAGACAGCAAACCGGAAGCAGGGTAAACATGCCGTCATCTGTGGTCTGGCCCATTCGGATGCCGAGTTTTTCCTGCATGTGCTCCACAAAGGACCCATAACCATCGGTCATCCAGCAGATCACGCTGTCGCAGACATGGATGACGTATTTTCCCACCGGCTGTCTGTAGATATAGTTGTAAAAGGTTGCCAGTTCCTCGATTTCCAAAGGATTCATATTTAAAAGCCGCGCGGTCTGCTCCAGGGCCTCGTCTGAAAACCAGCCGTAGAACTGCTGGACTTCGAGCATTACGTCAATGACCATTTCCCTTGGGCGCCCGGTCCGGCGCAGTCGTTTTTCCACTTCATTGATATAAGTTTCAGGCAGCATTTGTCTTTGATGCACCATAAAAAGTCTGATTTCAGATGGCGCGGTAAAAAGCTTTTTACCGCGACCGCTGTTTTTGCAGGAAGGAAGCCCTGCGGCCGGGGTCAGTTTTTTTGCTCCTGATCGTTTTTGCGGATTTATCAAATGCCTTTGCTTAAAATTGACAAACCCGCCCTGCTTTCCTCAAACAGTTTGAAATTTTCACGCAAAAACGATCAATGTCGCTTCAAAAACCGACCCCGTCCTTGGACTTCCTTGAAAGTGTTTCCCCCGGCCGCAGCCCGGGACCAAACACTGCAAACAACTTTTTGCCCCATGCTTAAAAGCTTTGATTTTATTTTTTTGAACCTTGAACTTTGAACCTTGAACCTTGAACGAAGTTATTTAGAAGCTTTTTACCGCGCCATCCGTCTGTTACCTGTCAATATCTGCGGGGGTATAGTCATGTGCCCCGATAATGGCAATGAAATCGGCAATGGTTGCGCCTTTGCAGATTTTGGCAAACGCCTGGATATTGGTAAAACTCGAAGCCCGGATGCGCACCCGGTAGGCAAAGCCCAGCCCGTCGCTGACAACGTAGTAGCCCTGCTCGCCCCGGGGATTTTCCGTTGCCGCATATGCCTCGCCCCTTGGGATTTTCGGCCCCCGGGAGACATTGATGAAATGATGGATCAGGCTTTCAATGTCTTTTAGCATGTCCTGCCTTTCAGGCACCACATACCGGTAATCCGCTGAGATGTATCTCCCCCCGGGCATTTGATCAATGACCTGCCGGATGATCCGCACACTTTGCCGGCATTCCTCTGCCCGCAGGCGAAACCGTGTCCAGCAGTCGCTGACCGTGTCTGTGGGCACGTCAAAATCCAGGCTGCCGTAAACCGAATAGGGCATGTTTTTGCGCAAGTCCCAGTTGACCCCGGTGGACCTGAGATTGGGGCCGGTTACCCCCAGATCCATTGCATCGTGTTTTTCCATCAGGCCCACATCCACGGTGCGGGCCCTGAAAACCGGATTTTTCAGAGTGATTTTTTCGTACTCGCCAAGCCTTTTGGGAAACACCCGCAAAAACGCCTCCACTGGTTCCTTCCAGCCTTCGGGAAGATCAGCGGCCACACCGCCCGGCCGGAAAAAAGCGGGATGGAGCCGTCCGCCGGAGATCATCTCCACGATATCCATGATCATCTCCCGGTCCCGGAAGGCATAAAAGTTGGGCGTAAGGGCTCCCACGTCATTTGCCGTAATGCCCATGTAGGCCATATGGTTGGCAATCCTGGAAAGTTCGGCAAAAAGCACCCGGATGTATTCGGCGCGTTCGGGCACACGAATGCCCGCTATCTTTTCCACGGCCAGGACGTAGGGAAACTCGTTTGCCGCCCCCACCAGATAATCCACCCGGTCGGTGTAGGGGATATACTGTATCCAGTGCTGGCGCTCGCCGATTTTTTCCGCCCCCCGGTGGTGGTAGCCGATATCCATGTCCAGGCCGGTGATGGTTTCCCCTTCCATTTTTGCGATATACCGGATAATGCCATGGGTTCCGGTGTGGTGCGGGCCGATGTTTAAGACATAGGACTCGCCGTCTTCATCCACCCGGTAAAACTGCTCTCCGGCCCTGGGCTGCAGGTTGCGCGCATCTTCTATGGTGTAGGCGGGCATTTCAGTGGCCCGTCCCGGGTATGATTTCCGCAGCGGATGGCCCTGCCAGCCCTCGGGCATCAAAAGCCGGCGCAAATCCGGATGCCCGGAAAACCGGATCCCGAACATGTCATAGATTTCACGCTCGTACCAGCCGGCGTTTTCCCAGAGCTCGTGGATGCTTTGCGTCTCCGGGTATCTGCCGTACAGGGCCGCCCTGATCCGCACCCGCACGGCCGGATCAAAGGCCAGCAGATGATACACCAGGGTGAAATCCGGGTAATCCTCCGGGTTCTGCCGGGCGGATTGATCCACTGCGGTGTAATCCTCCAGGCGCAGAAAGCGCGGGCTGGACTCAAATTTGAAAAATCGCAGAACCTCGGGGGCCCGGCTTGGGTCCACATCAATGGTGAGCATGTCAGCGCTTTTTTCCGCAGGTGCCACAGCATCACCAAAACGCCGGACCAGTTGCGATGTTATCTCGTTTTCAACCGCGCCCGGGGTGATTTGCGCCGCAGGCGGAGTCCACATGAATTGTGCCCGGGTTCCGTTGAAATCAGGCGGGGTCACGGAACTGCCCCGAACGGGAATGCCGTTCATACCCGGCCCCCGGGTGTCGCGGGTCTTGGTTTCCCCGTCCACCAGCACGGGGGAAACGGTTCCCTGGCTGCCGCCGGCCATATGAAAAACCCTGGCTGACGGCCGTTCCTCGGATTGGATTTTTTCCTGCAGCCGGGTCAGGCCATGGAGTACCGCTTCAGGCCGGGGCGGGCATCCCGGGATGTAAACATCCACGGGCAGGATCTGGTTGACCCCCTGGACCACCGAATAGACATCATACATTCCGCCGGTATTGGCGCACGATCCCATGGATATCACCCATTTGGGCTCGGCCATCTGCTCATAGAGGCGCAGCACCACCGGCGCCACTTTCTTGAACACGG
Organism: Desulfosalsimonas sp.; assembly: GCF_055149105.1. Taxonomy (NCBI): domain Bacteria; kingdom Pseudomonadati; phylum Thermodesulfobacteriota; class Desulfobacteria; order Desulfobacterales; family Desulfosalsimonadaceae; genus Desulfosalsimonas; species Desulfosalsimonas sp. Next base: position 20,549 of record NZ_JBSRLA010000036.1, read on the forward strand.
TTCCTGAAATAATGAGCAGATCGGCCTGTCTTGGCGAAAGGCGCAGCACCTCTGCGCCGAAACGGGCAATATCGTATCGCGGCGTCCATGCGGTGATCTCTTCAACAAAACAGCACGACAGCCCGAAATACATGGGCCAGAGACTCGTTGCCCGGGCCCAGTTGATGACACTGTCCACAGCCCGGCTCACCTGCGTCCGGCTCTTTTGTTCTTTCCGCCGCTTAATGCCAGTCCTCCCTTGAACCAAATGTAGACCAGGCCCATGAGCAAAACGAAAATAAAAAAGGTCATCTGCACCATGGCCTTTGCCCCGAGGGCTTTGACAGCCAGGGCCCAGGAAAAGATAAATGCGCCTTCCACATCAAAAATCAGAAAAAACACCGCCACCAGAAAAAAGGGCACCGGGTAGCGAATCGGCGTTGATCCGGTTGGGATAATTCCGCTTTCATAAGGGCGGAGCTTGTTTTCATTGACACGTTTTTCACCGAGAAAGCCGGTGAGGATCATCAACACCGCCATCATCAGAAAAACGGCAAAAATAAACGCCAGGAAGCTGACCACCCCGGGCGTCCAGGAGGAAAGCGCATATGTGTGATTTACCGGAAACATCGACCCTCCCGGTCCCGGGCGCATCAACTGCGCCATGTTCTGCAGTGCCATGTCTGCACAGTTTGTTAACAATTCCACTCTTTTGATTAAATTAATCATAGACATCCGGTCTTGCCAGTATTCCGGCAGTATTGGTCAATGGGAGCACCCCGCCGGTCATTGCGGCTCTTTCTTGCCAATCCTGAAGGGATTTGGTAATCAATGTATATATGAACCCGTTAAATGAAAAAAACCCCATTGTCCTGGCCTCTGAATCACCCCGGCGCAGGCGGCTGCTTGAGCAGGCACAGATCGTATTTTGTGTGGTGCCCAGCGGAATCGATGAGGATGCCATCCGCGGCCCGGAGCCGGAGAGCCATGCGCAAATCCTGGCTGCGGCCAAGGCAGAGGCGGTTGCAAAACAATATCCCCATGCCTGGGTGATCGGGGCGGACTCCATTGTGGTCATCGACGGGCTGATCCTGAACAAACCGGAATCAGCCGCCGGGGCAAGGCAGATGCTCAGGCGCTTAAGCGGGCGCACCCACCGGGTGATCACCGGCTACAGCATCTGGTGTGAAAGCCGGGAGCACCGCCACAGCGATGCCTGCATCACCGAGGTGACATTTAAGCAATTGACCGAAGATGAGATCAACTGGTACACACAAACCCCGGAACCCCGGGACAAGGCCGGGGGTTATGCCATCCAGGGCATTGCCGCATTCATGGTCAAAAGCATACACGGATCCTATACAAACGTGGTGGGCCTGCCCATGTGCGAGATCGTCGGGCATTTGACCCGGCACGGGGCCATCGGGCAAAGGCCCGGGCCCGGACAAACCCGCAGCCCGGCCGCAGCTGATGCCGCGGGAAAGTGTTGATACATATGAATGATATCGCCGAAAACATCCGGCAAATCAAAGAACGCATCACAAATGCCGCCATGGGCTGCGGCCGCAGTCCAAAGGACGTCGGTCTGGTGGCTGTCACCAAGACCGTTTCCCCGGAACAAATCAGAAAAGCCGCTGAAGCCGGCCTTGACTGTTTCGGGGAAAACTACATCCAGGAAGCGGACAAAAAAATCACGGCCCTGGCCGACATCGGAGTCAGCTGGCATTTTATCGGGTATCTGCAGTCCAATAAGGCCAAATACGCAGTACGCCTGTTTGACCTGATCCATTCAGTGGACAGCCTGAAGCTGGCCAAAGAACTCAACCGGCAGGCAGCCCGGCACGGGCGGGTCCAGAAAATCCTGATCCAGGTCAACCTGGGAGGGGAAAAAACCAAGTCCGGTGCTGCAAAACAGGCAGCAGAAGAATTGATCCGCGATGTCGCCATGCTGGAAAACCTCTCCGTCCGGGGCCTGATGACCCTTCCGCCGTTTTTTGACGCCCCTGAAAAGGTCCGGCCCTATTTCCGGCAGCTGGCGGAACTGCGCCGGGAAATTGCTGCCAAAAACATTGCCAACGTGGAAATGGACGAGCTTTCCATGGGCATGACCGGCGATTTTGAACCCGCCATTGAAGAAGGCGCCACCCTGGTGCGCGTCGGCACCGCCATTTTCGGGGAGCGCTCATGAAACTGCTGCTCCACATTTGCTGTGCGCCGTGCGCCATCTATCCCGTTGACGGCCTCCGGCAAAAAGACTTTGAGGTCATGGGATTTTTTTACAGAAACAACATCCATCCGTTTACCGAATGCATGAAGCGCGAAGATACCCTCAGGGCCTATGCACAACAAACCGGCCTGCGGGTGATCTTTCAGGAGGGCTATGATATCGAGGGCTTTTTGCAAAACGTGGTGTTCAGGGAAGCCCACAGGTGCCGGTTCTGCTACCATGACCGGCTCATGACCACAGCCAGACTGGCCCGCAGGGGGAAATTCGACTATTTCTCCTCCACCCTGCTTTACAGCAAATTCCAGAATCATGACACCATTGCCGAAATCGGCAAGGCCGTGGGCAAATCCGCAGGCGTGCGGTTTTATTACGAGGATTTCAGAAAGGGGTGGAAAACCGGGGTGGAGACATCAAAGCAGATGGGCATGTACCGCCAGTCCTATTGCGGCTGTATTTACAGTGAAAAACAGCGCTTCTACACCGGGGCGGGCAAAAACCGGCAGGACAATAGCTGATGTTTGGCAATTTTCTCTACTTTATCATTGCTCTGCTGATTTACACCACCTATCCGCCTCCGGCGCAGCCGCAGATGCCGCTTTTCCAGGCCATTGGCTTTTTTGCCGCAATTTCCCTGCTGTTTGCCGCCCTGACCCGGATTTTGTTTAAAAAACTCGAAGACCGCATTGAACAGGGCGGAAACGGCGACCTGCACCAGCGCTTTGAATCCCTGATCATGCGCCAGTGCATCATTGCCATCGGACTGTTTGCGGTCAATGTTTATGCACTGGAATTAAGCGGACACATCCGAAAGATCCCTGCTGTTGAAAGCATGCCCACCCTGGGTGCAGTATTGTTTCTGAGCATTTTTCTGGGATATTTGTGCATTGTCTGGGCATCTGCCCACAAGGCCCACGAAAAGCTTAACAGGACCGGCATCCCCCGGCGCCGCTACGTGGTGTCCCATATCACCTTTTCCATCCCGGTGCTGCTGCCCTGGTTTTTTCTCTCCCTGGCTGCGGACCTGATTTATGTCCTGCCCTTTGATGCGCCACGGGCTTTTCTGAATTCCACCACGGGCCAGATCCTTTATTTCCTGTTTTTCCTTTTTGTAATCGCGGTATTCGGCCCGGCTCTGATTCAGTATTTCTGGGGTTGCAGGCCACTGGAGAAAGGGGATGCACGTACCCGGATCGAGAATTTGTGCCGCCGGGCCGGGGTTTCCTACCGGGAAATCATGCAATGGCCGCTGTTTGGCGGCGGCATGATCACCGCCGGGGTCATGGGCCTGGTTTCACGGTTCCGCTATATCCTGGTGACCCCGGGGCTGCTGCGCTATCTGGCCCCCGAGGAAGTCGAGGCGGTGGTGGCCCATGAAATCGGTCATGTCAAGCACCGGCACCTGTATTTCTACCTGGTTTTTCTGGCCGGATACATGGTCATCGCGTTTGCGGCCCTGGATTTTATCGTATTGGCGGCCGTGTATCTGCAGACGGTTTTGGGGGCAGCCAATGCCGGGGGGCAGACCTTTGTTTCCGTGGTGTTTAGCCTGGCCATGATTGGGACCTTTTTTGTTTATTTCCGGTTCGGTTTCGGTTATTTCATGCGCAATTTTGAGCGTCAGGCCGATATCTCCGTCTACCGGCTCATGGACTCGGCCGTGCCGCTGATCACAACCTTTCACAAGATTGCGGCTTCCAGCGGTCAGGCTCCGGACCGGCCCAACTGGCATCATTTCAGCATATCCGACCGCATCGGCTACCTGCGCAAATGCGAGGCCGATCCGGCCTGGATCCGGCGCCATCACAGAAAGGTGCGCGCAAGCATGGCCGTTTACCTGGCTGTCATCCTCGGGCTGGCCTCAGTGGGCTACAGTCTGCATTTCGGCGCAGCCGGGGAAAATCTGTCCGGAAAAATGGCCGAGCAGATCCTCACCCGCCAAATCGGCCAGCAGCCCGGGGACCCGGAACTGCACGTGATGCTCGGGGACCTGTATTACAGCAGAAACAATCTCAGCGCCGCAACAGAGGCCTATCAGCAGGCCCTGGACCTGGATTCCGGCAATGTGGCGGCATTAAACAATCTGGCATGGCTATATGCCACCTCAGATCCGGACAGTGAAATGTTTCAGCCACAAAAAGCCCTTGAACTGGCCCAAAAGGCCGCAGACCGGTCTTTTCAGCCCCATGTGACAGATACCCTGGCAGAGGCCTGGTTTGTCAACGGCCGATATGAAAAAGCCGTTGAAACCGCTAAAAAAGCCCTGTCTGCGGCAACAGAGAGGCAGGATTATTACCGCGGTCAGCTCAGGCGGTTTGAGCAGGCCCTGGACAACAACCACAGACCCCGGTGACAGCAAAAAAAAAATGCAACGCCCCTTACCGTCCGGAAAACCGCTTTTTGAACTGCAACAGGAGGATGACAACACCCTGACCGTGGTCCTGCACGGCCGGGCCGATATCACCACCGCGCCGACCCTGATCCGGCAGCTGCCGGCCTCTGTGCCATCAGACCAAAGGATCCAACAGCTGAAGGTGGATTTTGCCCACGTGACACAGTTTGACGATTACGGGGCCATGGTGGTGCTGCGCCTTGTTCAGATGCTGCAGCTCAACCACGACCAGCTCAGTTTTGTCAATCTTGCCGCAGACCATGAAAAAACCCTGGCACTGGTGGATTTCGGCCAGCCGGACTGCCGTATCCCGTCGCACAAATCCGGCAACCTGATCATCCAGCTCGGGGATGCCACCATTTCGATTTTCCGGGGCGGGGCCTTTTTTATTGAATTTATAGGGGCCATGGTGTTTTCCCTTGTGCGGGTTTTCAGACGACCCCGGTCCTTCCGGGCCGGTGATACCATCGCATACATGAAAACCACCGGCGTGGACGCCCTGCCCGTGGTGGGGCTGATCACTTTCCTGCTGGGCCTGATCATGGCATTTATGTCCTCGCTGCAGCTTTCCCAGTTCGGGGCCAATTTGTATGTAGCGTCCCTGGTGTCTCTGGCCATGGTTTCCGAGCTGGGCCCGATCATGACCGCCATTGTGGTGGCCGGCCGGTCAGGATCGGCTTATGCCGCGGAAATCAGCACCATGAAAATTTCAGAAGAAATTGACGCACTGGTGGTCATGGGCTTTGATCCCAACGTGTTTCTGGTCCTGCCCAGGGTTGTGGCCGCCATGGTGGTGGTGCCGCTGCTGACTGTGTTTGCCAGCATATTCGCCGTGGCCGGCGGCCTGGTCATCGGCGTGCTCATGCTCAATCTCAGCCCAGGGGCCTATATCAACCAATCCCTGGATGCCTTGTCCCTGTTTGAGGTCATGTGGGGACTGTCAAAATCCGTTGTATTTGCCCTGCTCATTGCCCTGACCGGATGCTTCCGGGGGATGCAGGCCCGGGGCGGGGCCGCGGCCGTGGGCAGCGCCGCCACTTCCGCAGTGGTGACCAGCATATTTCTGATTATTTTGTTTGACTCGGTTTTTGCGGTAATCCGCAGCTACTGGTAAGAAAGGTTTATGGGCGCACAAGACATTATACGGGTTGAAAACCTGGCCGTTGTTTACGGTGAAGACCATGTACTGGACAAAGTGAACTTTACGGTAAACAAGGGCGAGATTTTTATTATCGTGGGCGGCTCGGGCTCGGGCAAGTCCACGCTCATGCGCCATATGATCGGTTTGGAACAGCCGGCCGGGGGAAAAGTCTTTATCGGGGAGACAGACATTGCCGCATCCGGTGAAAATGCGGTTTCCCGGGCCTTAAGACGCATCGGGGTGCTGTTTCAGGCAAGCGCGCTTCTCGGCTCCATGACTGTGGCGGAAAACGTGGCCCTGCCGATAACGGAATTTTCCGGATTGCCGGCTGAAGCTGTGGCCGCAATGGTGCAGATCAAGCTTTCCCTGGTGAGCCTGGAGTGCTACGGCGACCACCTGCCCTCGGAGATCAGCGGGGGCATGAAAAAACGGGCCGGTCTTGCCCGGGCCATGGCCCTGAACCCGGACATCCTGTTTCTAGATGAGCCTTCGGCGGGCCTGGATCCGGTAACCGCGGCTGAAATCGACCGGCTGATCCTGCACATCAACCAGACACTGGGCACCACCATTGTCATTGTTACCCATGATCTTGACAGCATCTTTGCCGTGGGCCAGCGGGCCATCATGCTGGGCAGGGAAACGGGCAATATCATCGCCCGGGGCGCGCCCGCGGATTTGCGGGACCATGATCCGGACCCGGAAGTCAGGCGCTTTTTCACCCGCAGGCCGCCGGATGCCTAACCAGCATCAAAGCAGGGACCGGCTTGTGATCCGGACAATCTAAGATTGCGCACCAGGTACAAATCCTTTATAAAAAAAATGATCCACGACAGTTAACCCAATTGATCAGGAAAATGTTTGCATGCAGTCTGTACGGACCAAATTCTCGGTTGGTTTGTTTGTTATCCTCGGCATGACCGCGGTGATACTGCTGATTTTATGGCTGGGCATGGCCCAGTACTTCCAGGAAGGACACAAGTACACTGCCTATTTTGACGAGTCGGTGCAGGGCTTAAGCCAGGATGCGGCCGTCAAGTACCGGGGGGTGAACGTGGGCCGGGTGGAACAGATCAACGTGGCCCCGGACGGGCGGCTCATTGAAATCGTGTTCACCCTTGACAAAACACTCCGGAAAACGGCCAATCTCGTGGCCCAGATCAAATCCGTGGGCATTACCGGCATCATGTTCGTGGAGTTGGAAAGACAGGCGCCGGGCGAACTGGTTTCGGTTCCGGATTATAAATTTGAACCCAAACACCCGGTGGTGGCCACCCGGCCATCGGAGATGAAACAGCTTTTATCCGATATCAATGAAATTCTGGACAGCATCAGGCAGGTGGATGTGAAAGGCATTTCAGTTCAGCTCAGCCAGCTCCTGGAAAAAAGCAACCAGCTGCTTGATACCCAGAAGTGGAGCCGCCTCCGGAGTTCTGCGGAAGAAAGCCTGCAAAACATCAACGGACTCATTACCGATACCAGACGGGCGGTTAACCGGATTGATGCGGCCGTGAACACAAGCGCCGGCCGGTTTGACAACGCGGTAAACCAGGTGGGAAAGGCCGCGGAAACCGCAGACGACTTGTTTGCCCGGGGCTCGGCAAGCCTGGATGGGGCCGAAGTCCGTGTCCGGGACTATGACCGGCAGATGGCCGATATCATGGAACATCTCCGTGAGGCTGCAGCAAATATCAACAGCCTGATCAATCAGCTGGAACGGCAGCCCTCACAGATACTTTACGGAGAGCCCGTGCCGGAAAAGCCGGTGGCACCGGAAACCAGATAAACAAAGGCCTTAAGACAAAAAAGCGCTTAAAAAATGAAGCAAAACATCTTGTCCAGACAAAAGCCGGCCATTGCCGCGGCCATTTTCGCGATCCTGCTGCTGCCCGGGTGCACGGGTTTCAGCGAGTCCCCCAGAGCCGTGGAATCCTATGTTCTTTCTTATCCTGCGCCAATGCCGACTGACGCCAAAATCACCGCGCCGGATGCAGTGCTGGCCGTCCAGGCCTTTGATGCAGCCGCCCCTTACCGGTCCAGGCAGATGGTATATGCCGATCACCAGTTGCGCAGAAAAACATACGCCTATCACCAATGGGTATCAAAGCCAACAGAGATGGTCCGGGACCTGATCATCCGGGATCTTCAGGCAGCACAGGCGGTCCGGAGCGTGACCCGCGCCGAAAAACGGCTGGAATCCCCCACGCATGTGCTTTGGGCAACCATAGAAGCATTTTACGAAGATGACACCCGCAGCCCGTGGCAGGCCGTGCTGGAACTCACAGCAACCCTGGCCGAAACCCAAAGCGGGCAGTCCGGGCGCTCCATTATCATGACAAAAACCTACCAGGCCAGACAGGACCTTGCGCAAAACAACCCCCTGGGCCAGGCCAGGGCCATGAGCACGGCCCTGGCAGAAATTTCAGAAGATCTTGCAGCAGACCTCCAAAAGGCCCTGGGGCGATAGTTTTCTCTAAAACGTGTTTTGCCGGCAAAATTCTTCCACGGATTTGCGCTTTGGTGCAGAGGGCACCTTGGAGGGGTATCCCATGGGAATCAGGCTCACCAGCTCATGATTTTGCGGCACTTTGAGCACTTCTGCGGCCTTATCCTGGTCAAACAGGCCCATGATCACCGAACCCAGCCCCAGGGAATGCGCGGCCAGAGACAGGTTCTGGGCGGCAAGGCCGAGATCAAACATAAACCAGTCACCGAACTTGGTGGTCACCTGCCCCTTGTAATAGCCGGCCTCATTTAGGCGGGCGCACAATGCCAGCACCACCGGAGCGCTGCCAACGGCCTTGTGGGCCGGGTTGGACTTGGGCACGGCCTCCTGCTGCAGCCGGGCCTTTAATTCCGAATCGGTTACCACCACCACCTCCCAGCACTGGGTATTGGCCCAGGAAGGCGCCCACTGAACAGCTTCAAGCACGGACTTGAGCATCTCGTCGGAAACGGGTTTGTCTTCGAAATTACGCACGGTGCGTCTTTGGTAAATGGCGTCTAATACTTCATTGCTCATGGTTTGGCCTCCGCTGTTGATTGGTTTTCTAAAAGCCGGGCAGCCATTTCCAGGTCTGCCGGTGTGGTGATCTTGATATTGCTGCGGCTGCCCTCGATGATGCGCACACCCACACCCATGCGCTCCACAAGGGAAGCGTCATCGGTTCCGAGAAATCCGTCAGCCGCGGCTTTTTCAAAAGCCCTTTTGATGAGTCCGGATTCAAATGCCTGGGGGGTCTGGGCCAGCCAGATCCCGTCCCGGCTCAGGGTTTGGGCAATCCGGCCGCCGGGCTCAACCCGCTTGAGGGTTTCTGCGGCCGGAATGCCGGCAATGCAGGCCCCGGTTTCAGCAGCAATGTCAATACAGCCGGAAATGAGCTCGGCCGTGACAAAAGGGCGCACCCCGTCGTGGATCAGAATGATTTTTTCAGGCCGATCCAGCCCGGCAAGCCCGCATTTCACCGAATCCTGCCGTTTCCGGCCCCCGGCTGTGAGTTTGACGGGTTTTGGGGTCTGTGTCAGGGGCAGAACCGATTTGCGGCAAAACGCAAAATCCGCCTCCGGAACCACAAGGCAGATATCGGATATCTGCGGATGTGCGGCAAAAACCTGCAGGGTGCGCGCAAGAACGGGCATGTCTCCGAGCGCAAGAAACTGCTTGGCAACCGGCGAGCACATGCGCACCCCGCGTCCGGCCGCCACGATCACGGCTGAGGCCATATGCCGGGTTTCATTCATAAATACCAATTCCAAAGCTATCGAAGGTATTTCAGGCTTTTGGGAAGGGGGATGCCCTTGCCCATCCGGTCTTCGCCGTAATTGACCCCGGAAAGAACCTCGATATCTTTTAACGCCCGGACATCGCCTTCAAAGCTCACCTCTTTGATGCCTTCCTTCTGTATCATGCCCCCGGCCCACTGGATATCGAGCACGCTGCTGGCGTCAAAGCGGTGATCTCCCACCACCAGATCCACCTGCCCGCCGTAGCGCTGGACCACCTTGGCCACAAGCAGGCTGGGCCGGCAGTGAAACCCCAGATCCTTTGGGATGGGCACCTGGATGGCGCCTTTTTCCACGTTTTCCTTTAAAATTTCCCTGGCCTCTTCCCGGCCGGAGGCAAAGTAATGGTTGACGTAATAAAGGCCGTAATTGATGGTGCAGTCCAGCAGGCGGTCGGGATCAACAAGTTCACAGAGCTGCCTGCGCACCACCCGGTAGATGTTTTTATACCCCACCTCAATGAGATGCCGCTCGTAGAAATGCAGGAGCCGGCCCATGATCTGCAGAAGGTGGAAAATCACGGAAAAATAGGAACGAAACTGCTTCAGTCCCCGGTTGCCGTACCGGAATCCACCGTGGATCACATAGGAATCAAACGAGGACTGCAGGTTGTGCACCAGCATTTCAAAGCGCCGGATCTCCACTTCGTTGACTTTTTCGGGCACCAGGGCCTTTAACCCGTCCCGGTCGTACACCTCGTAGAATTCATAAGTGTCAAAATCATCGGCAATGGAGAGAAACTCATTGGCCACCCGGACGATCTGGTTTCGCTGCTGGTCCTTGTCCTCATCATAAATATTGTAGTCCAGCATCCCGCCGGAAGACACCCCCGGAAAATTGGTTTCCGGATATCCGCCCTCGGCCGGTTCGGCAATGCCAAGCCGGCTGGCTTCCTCCAAAATGGCCGGGGCCAGGTTGGACAGGGATCCGGTGATAAACGAGAGCACGATCTCCCCGTGTACCCGGAAATCCTCCTTGGCGTCAATGTCATAGAACACCAGGCGGTTTAAAATATGCTTCTGGGTGTAACCGGCAAGGCTTAAATGGCGGACTGCCGCGGCCAGCTCCCGGTAATAGTACCAGTCTGCATTGTTTTTGGCCCCGTGGAAATCCAGGAAATCCTCGAGCAAATGGGAGTTGGTGATCAGTTTTGAATAAAGACTTTTGGTAAAGGATTTCTCCGGGTGGGAACAGGTGCGGATAAACATGAGGCAGCGCATGTAATTGTGGGAATAAAACCGCACCCGCTCTCCAAAAGAAAGATCACAAAGCCCGTTTGCCGCATCGATTTCCATTACATCCGCCTATATTGCATCGTGTTGGGTCTCGCTGACCACCTGGTCGATTTCCTCGGCCAGGCCGGGCGGCAGTCCTTCGATGTCCACGTTTAAAAATCCGCGGACAATGGTGGAAACAGCGGTTTCCTCGTCAAGCCCCCGGGCCATGAGATACTCGATTTCCCGCTGGTCGATCTTTCCCACAGCCGCCTCATGGGACATGTCCACTCCCGGCACCCGGCCCACCAGTTCCGGAATGGCGTGCATAATGCCCTCTTTTAAAATCAACCCCTTGCATTCCAGATGACCTTTGACGCCTTCGGCCCGGGCATCCATCTCGCCCCGGGCGATAATGGTGCCGCCTGTGGTAATGGCCCTGGAAATGATTTCCGCCCGTGCCCCGGGATGCTCCAGAATAACCGTTGAACCGGTATCGAGCTCGCATCCGGGCGGGGCCACAAGGATGCTGTTAAACCGCGCCACCGAATCTTTGCCGGCCAGGTAGGTCACCGGATTCATCTGCAAAGATCCCACGGGACGCAGGGAAACATAATTGGACACCACTGTGCCGCCTTCTTCCACGTAAATGCCCGTGCGGGGGCGCACCTCGATCTGCTCGCCCCAGCGATGGATCATGGTAAAGTGCAAAGTGGCGTTTTTTTTGACATAAAATTCAGAAACCCCCACGTGCAGGCCGCTGCGAAGATGTTCGGCAGTTGCGCAGCCGGTAATAATATGAATGCTGGAATTTTCCTCCGCGATCACCACGTTGTGTACATGCTGGGACAGGCCTTCCTCTGAGATATACAGGCAGGACTGGACCGGCTCGGCAACCTGCGCCCCGGGAAGCGAGCGGATGAAATATCCCTCATGGGGAATATCACGGGTCATGCGGGTATAATCGTCCTTTTCAGGGGAAACCAGGCGCCACATGTAATCGCTGAGCCAGCCGTGGGTTTGCAGGGCCTGGCTGATACCCATGATTTCAACATCTGCGGACCCGCATCCGGAATGGAGAACCGAGCAGTCTTTTTGAATAAAGGTTCCGGAGCGGTTCTGCCCGGTGATGTCCACACCCACATTGAGCCATTGCCTGGCTTCCTCGGGATCCACATTGTCGAGCTGCTCCAGATAGGCATGCGGATCTGCCTGGTCCTTGTATCCTGGCTTGTGGCTGCTGTTGTCATCCCGGGCTGTCGCCTTGTTTTTATCGTCTAGCTCGCGCATCGAAAACACTCCTCATAGCCGTATTCGCGGATCCATTGCAGAATTTCCCGGGCGTTTCTGGCACAGCACAACACGCCGTTATACAGCACATGTCCCTTGTCTGCGGTGATATAATTTAAAATGTGGCCGGTATGGGTGATAACAAGGGCGGATTTGCTCTTTTTCTCGTGGTGGGCAATGGGACCCTCCTTTTCCCGTTGACGCACACCCCGGCCGAGCAGCTCATTGATAATCTCGCCGAGCAGCACCACGTTTTCCAGGTCCACACCGGACTCGGGCTCGTCGAGCAGGACCAGATCCGGGCTCTGGGCCATGAGCTGGAGCATTTCGGATCGTTTCATCTCGCCGCCGGAAAAGTTCAGGTTCAGATCCCGGTCCAAAAAATCCGTGAAATTGGCCTTTTGGGCCAGCTCTTCCACATTGGCGGACTTTTGCCCCGCACACAGGGAGACCACGTCCCGGGTTTTGAGCCCGTTTATGGCCGGCGGCCGCTGAAAGGCCACGCCGATTCCCAGCCGCGCCCTTTCGTGGATGGGCATGCGGGTGATGTCCTCGCCTTTAAACCAGATATGCCCGCTTTTCACCCGGTAACCGGAAAAGCCCATGATGGTCATCATCAGGGTGGATTTGCCCGACCCGTTGGGTCCGAACAGGATATGGGTTTCGCCCTCGGGAATCTCCAGGTTGATTCGGTTTAAAATGGTGCGGCCCTCGACCTCCACCACCAGATCCTCAATTTTTAACATAACCATCCTCTCATGTATCCATGCAGACAAATTGCGCAGAAAAAAATTACGGCCGGCGCCGTCCATAAGCCGAATTCTGTTCCCGCAAACCGGGTTGCCCCGGTTTGGGGCGATGATCATTCATCTGTGGATGCCGGTTGCCCGGCACCTCCTGCGACCTACCCGGGAGCATCAGGCGGGCCGCCCTCAAACGCTCCCCTATTCGGTCTTGCACCGGGTGGGGTTTACCGATCTTCCCCGGTCGCCCGGGGAAATGGTGCGCTCTTACCGCACCGTTTCACCCTTACCCCGCACTCAATACAAAGTGCGGGGCGGTCTGCTCTCTGTTGCACTTTCCTTCGCGTTGCCGCGACTCCACGTTATGGAGCACCCTGCCCTGTGGTGTTCGGACTTTCCTCCGGCAGGCGTCTGCCCGCCGGCGATCATCTGGCTGACGCCGACCGCAAATCCATTATAAAACATAAATCAACCGATGGCAATGCGGACACATCCGCAGCTCATTTCCGCGATGCAATTCATTATACAACTGTGGGGGGATATTTAAATGACAACCCTTGCACACGGCATTTTCCACCGGCACCAGGCCGATACCGGCGCAACGCTGCTTGACCTGCCGGTACTGTGCCACCAGGTCCGAATCCAGTTTGTCGGCAAGCTCTGCTGCTTTTTCCTGCAGCTGGTTCATTTGTTGCCGCAGTTGTTGGGTCTGTTCTGCCAACTGCTGCTTTTCCGCATCAATGCGCTCTTTTTCTGCGGCAAAAGCCCTGTTTTTTTCCTCCAGCTGCTTTTCCGCAGCCTCCAGATCGTCCAGGCACTGCAGACTGGCATCCTCGATTCTGGAACTGGCCGCACGGATATCCTCGATTTCCTTTAACATCCCCTGGTATTCCCGGTTGGTCTTCACCGAGTTGAGCTGAACCTGGCGCTTTTTGATCCTGGCCTGATTGGTTTCCAGTTCGCCCTCATAAGCCCGGTAATCCTTTTTCAGGGCCTCCACATGCGCCTTTCTGGTTTCAATCTCCTGGGTCCATGCCTGGAGCCCGGATTCAAGGGCGGCCATCTTGTCGGGCATGGCGTCGATTTCCGCCTGCACCCGGCCGGCCTCGCGTTCGTTTTCCTGCAGTTCAATGAGCAGCTCCAGCTGCGGTTTGCTGATCGATAGCATAATTTACCCGGCTTTCATAGGGTTTGTATTTTTTGGCAGGCCCCTCACACGTGGACAAAAGGATCAGCCTCCCGGTCAAAGACGTTTACATCAACAGACTCGCCGGCCGCATGGACCGCATCCCGAATCCGGGAGCAGATCACGTCAACCACAATGTGCTCGGAGGCAAAATGGCCGATGTCAATCAAGCCCCGCCCCTTTTGCACGGCATCAACTGCGTCATGATACCTTAAATCCCCGGTGATCAGCACTTGCGCAGGGCTGGCGAAAAAAGGACCAAGCAGACCGCCGCCGCTTCCCGAACACACGGCCGCGCAATCCACGGAAAGATCAGCAGGCCCGGAAAAACGCACCCACGGCAATTCCAGCCGGTTCTTTAAATCCCGGGCCAGTTCACCAAGGCGCATTTGCGGCGTCACCCTGCCGATGCGGCCCAGACCCTGGCCGGTTGTCTCCGGCTCCAGGGGATAGACATCGTATGCCATGGTCTCGTAAGGGTGGTGCGCCTTTAAATGGGCAATCACCGCTTCCAGGTCCGCCTTTTCCACCACGGTTTCCATCCGTACTTCGGAGGCCTCTGAGAGTTCGCCAATCACCCCGTCATAGGGATCCGCCCCGGGTCCGGGCATGAACGTGCCCGTGCCCGGACTGCGGAACGTGCAGCAGGAATAATTGCCGATACGGCCGGCCGGGCTTTGGCACACAGCATCAATCATCTTTGCCGTGTGGTCTTCGGGCACAAACACCACCACCTTGTACTGCCGGGGCCCGGACCCCGGGCACAGCACGGACAGGTCCCTCAGACCGATTTTTTCGCACAGCACATCATTGACGCCCCCTGCAGCACTGTCAAGATTGGTATGGGCGGCAAAAACAGCCAGGTGATTTCTGGCGGCGGTTTCGATGACAGCACCGGTCGGACTGTCTGTGTCAATGGCGGACAAGGGCTTGAAAATCAGGGGATGGTGGGTGATCAACATATCCGCCCCGGCGTTGACAGCCGCATTGACCGCTTCTACAGACGGCTCCAGGGAAACGAAAATATTTTTGACCTCCCGGGCCGGACTGCCGAACTGCAACCCGGAATTGTCCCAGTCTTCGGCCAAATGCGGCGGAGCCATGTCAGCCATGATTTTGATGACATCAGATACCTTCATTTCCACGACCTTTCACAAAAATTGGGTTTTGCCGATTTGAGACAAAAAAAGGCGTGGAGGTCCTTGCGCCCACGCCCTTTTGTCCTGTTATCTCGGTATTGATATGTCATTGCCGTGCTTATGATATGGCCGCCCGCATCTTCCGGTTTTTTCTTCCTTGATGGACTGCTATGGCATATCACCGCAAACTTGTCAACTTGCCAGTTTTTGATGGCCTCGTAAAAAGTAAGTTTTTAGATGGTGCTGTAAAAAGTTCAAGATCAAGGCTTGCGCAATTTCGAAGAATGCAGCGTACTTGGCCGTACGTGAAATTCTGAGAAATTGCGCGTAACGCAGATATT
>NZ_JBSRLA010000037.1:0-35746 GCF_055149105.1 Desulfosalsimonas sp.
ACCGCTGAAACGAATCAAGTAGACTTTTCCGTTATGCTATGAATCTGGATAGAACAAAAAGTGATCAAATTTTAGGTGGTTGCAAAAGAGCCACACCCATCTTGTTTTATACAAAACCATGGCCTTTGCCCTGAGTGCATTTTACGCAGGTGTGGCCGGCGGGCTCTACGCCTTTGTACTACGATTTATCGAGCCGGAGCTGTTTAACCTGTTTCTTTCCGTGTTTTTTCTGACCATGACCGTGGTCGGGGGGCTGGGATCTGTCATGGGCCCCATTGCCGGGGCCATTGTGCTGTCGTTTCTGGATCTGCAGCTGCGAAACATTCTGTCGATTCCCTATATCGGAGACTGGCTCCGGGATCTTTCTGCCAGCTATTTTTCCCTGACCGGGGTTTCCAACATTCAGTTTATCGTGTTTGGCTCGATCCTGATTGCCATTATGCTCTTTGAACCCCTGGGGCTATACGGCCTTTGGATTCGCATGAAAAAATACTGGAAACCATGGCCTTTTTGAAAGGATTTGGCAGATGATCGATTTTGTCCAGATGACAGTCAGCGGAATCGCCGTAGGAAGCGCCTATGCCCTGATGGCCCTGGGCATGGTATTGATCTACAAGGCCTCTGAGGTGCCCAATTTCGTCCAGGGAGAAATGGCCCTGCTGCCGGTGTTCATCGCTTACATGCTGATTTATTCTTACGGCCAGTCTGTGTTTACGGCTTTTGTCGGGGCACTGGCGTTTGCCATGTTTCTGGGGTGCTTTTTGGAGTTTGCGGTTGTCCGAAGGGCCAAAAATCCGAATATACTTGGCCTGATTATCATCACCATCGGCCTGGAAATGGTGTTGCTGGGATTCGTGTCCTGGAAGTTCGGCGCAGACCAGCGGGTCATGCCATTTCCCATCTCCTCTTATTCCAGTGTCATGTTTGGCAATGTCTATATCAGCACCCTGGATCTGCTCACCCTGGTGGCCGCTCTTGTGATCATGGTGTCTTTGTTTTTGTTCTTCCGGTTTTCCAGGCTGGGCGTGGCCATGAAAGCCACCCAGCAGAATGAAACCGCCGCCCGGCTCATGGGAATCCGCACCAACCGGGTAAAAATGATTACCTGGGGTATTTCGGCCACTGTGGGCACGGTGGCGGGGCTGCTTCTGGCGCCGGTGTTCATGGAGCCCTATATGATGTGGGACCCCATGTTAAAAGGCTTTGCCGCTGCCGTGATCGGCGGGATGACCTCTTTGCCGGGAGCCGTGTTCGGGGCTTATATCGTGGGCATTGTGGAGCATTTGTTCGGCGGATATGTATCCATGGAGTACAAGGCGGTGGTGGCCTTTGCCGTCATCGTCATTGTCCTGTGCGTAAAACCGAGCGGCCTTTTTGCCCGGCATTACGTGAAAAAGGTGTAAACACCAACAACAAACCGGATTGGAGGGGGAAAAATGAAAAACACATTTTTGGCTGTGGTGATGGGTGCCTTGCTGGTGCTGGGTTTTGTTCCGACCGGGCACGCAGAAGTCGGGGTGACAGACACTGAAATCCATATCGGCCAGTGGTCGCCCCAAACCGGACCGGCCGCTCCCTGGGGGGCCGTGGCCCGGGGCACAGACGCGTATTTCAAATGGATCAATGCAAACGGCGGAATCCACGGCAGAAAACTGATCCATCACTATTTTGACGACGCTTACAACCCGGCCAAGACCATTGCGGGGGTAAAACAGCTCCAGGAACAGACCGGCATGTTTGCATGGGTCAGCGGGGTGGGCACTGCATGCGGCCTTGCGGTCAAAGACTATCTCATGGAAAGGGAAATTCCATGGGTGGGGCCCTCTGCAGGGTCCAGGCACTGGGTGACCCCGCCCCAGAAGCATCTGTTTAACGTCTACCCCCTCTACCTTGGCGATGCCCAGTTGCTGACGGAATATGCCGTCACGGAAATGGACAAAAAAAGGATCGCCGTGGTCTACCAGGAAGACGATTACGGCAAACAGGGACTTGAAGGGGCCCAACACGTGCTTGAACAGCACGGCATGGAGCTTGCCGCCAAAGTTCCCGTGTCGATTTCAGACACGGACATGCGTCCCCACACCATGAAACTGCGCCAGGCCGAAGCCGACGCGGTCCTGGTTTTTGTCACACCGGGCCACGTGGCCAGGCTTCTGGGCACTGGCAAGGCCATGAACTTTGAACCCCAGTGGATGAGCACCACCACATGCGGCGATTTTCCGCTCATGATCGCCATCACCAAGGGGCTCTACGAGGGCGTGATCACGGCCAGCTTCGGAATGGCGCAGCCCACCGGCAATGTGGGCGGTATCGAACACATCAACAACCCCAACCATGAACTCATGGCCAAATACAAAACCGAGGTCTATGACGCATTTGCCGCCGCCGACGAGCGCTGGGGATATACCTTCACCACCGGCATCGGGCTTGCCGAGCCCCTGGTGGAAGCCATCCGCCGGGCCGGCCGGGACCTTACCCGGGAAAAGCTGGTGGCTGAACTGGAAAAGATGGAAAATTTTCAGGGACTGATGGGAAGAATCACCTATGGACCTTATGACCCGGATGATCCGTTGTGCCGGATCGGCCAGCAGGAGATCTTTCTCCAGCAGTGCACGGCAGACGGCGGTTCAAAGATTCTGACCGACTGGCAGACAACCGAGTTTATTCCCATGTCCCAATAAGAAAAGAGCCAGATATATGACCTTTTTTGCAGTCAGCGGGCTGACCATGGCCTTTGGCGGACTAAAGGCCGCAGATGATGTCTCCTTTGAAGTGGCAAAGGGGGAAATTTACGCCATTATCGGACCCAACGGAGCCGGCAAGACCACGATTTTTAACTGCATCAACGGAATTTATCCGCCCACTGAGGGAAAAATCATATTCAGGGACAAAAACATCCGGGGGCTGTCTCCGGACCGGGTGGCCAGGGCCGGAATAGCGCGCACATTTCAAAACATTGAGCTGTTTTCCAACATGAACACCATGGAAAACATCATGCTGGGCCGGCACCTGTTTATGAAAACCGGGTTGTTCAGGGGAGGGCTGATGTGGGGGAAAAAATCCTTTGCCGGCAAAGAGGAAATCCAAAACCGGCGCAAAGTCGAGGAAATCATTGATCTGCTGGAACTGCAGACCTTTCGCAACAAAATGGTGGGGGCCCTTCCCTACGGGATTCAGAAAAAAATCGAACTGGGCCGGGCCCTTGCCGCAGAACCCGAACTGCTTTTGCTCGACGAGCCCTGCGCCGGCATGAATGCCGAAGAAAAACAGGACGTGATCTTCTGGATCAAGGACATCCAGGACGAACTTGGCATTACCATTCTTTTGATCGAACATGACATGAACATGGTCATGGATATATCCAACCGGATTCTTGCCATCAACTTCGGCAGAAAAATTACCCAGGGCACCCCGCAGCAGGTGAGCATGCACCCGGAGGTGTTAAAGGCCTATCTGGGCGGGGAGGATGAGCCGGATTTGCCGGACCCGGCCCGAAAGCAACACCAACAGGCATAAACCCGACATGATTGCACAAGGAGCCGGACTTTGGGGGCTTTGCTGGAAATCAAAAACATCGAGACCTATTATGACCTGATCTATGCCATACGGGGTGCCTCGCTTTCCGTGGAGGAAGGCAGCATCACCGCCATTCTGGGCAACAACGGGGCGGGAAAAACCACGATTCTGCGCACGGTCATGGGGCTCATCGATGATCAGCCGGACAAGGGCACCATTGAATTTGCAGGCCGGCGGATTGACGGCGCAGGCACCGAGAAAATCGTGCGCATGGGCATATCCCTGGTGCCCGAGGGAAGGGAGGTGTTTGAAGAACTCACCATCAGGGAAAACCTCATGATGGGGGCCTATACCCGCAGAGACAAAAAGGCGGTGGCCCAAGATCTGGACCGGGTTTTTGCCTATTTTCCCATCCTTGCCGACCGCACCGGACAGTGGGCCGGCACCCTGTCCGGAGGAGAGCAGCAGATGCTGGCCATTGGAAGGGCATTGATGAGCCGGCCCAGGCTGCTTTTCCTTGATGAGCCATCCCTTGGGCTATCGCCTTTGCTTGTAAAAGAAATATTTGAAATCATAAAAAAAATAAACCAGGAAGGCGTGACCATCCTTTTGGTGGAACAAAACGCGAAAAAAGCCCTGGAGGTATCAAATGAGGCCCTGATTCTGGAAAACGGCCGGTTTGTCATGAAGGGCAAATCCGGTGATCTGATGCAAGATGAAAATGTCCGGGAATTTTACATGGGTGTGCGCTCCACAGAATCGGCCAAGGGTTATCAGCGCTGGAAACGAAAAAAAGTCTGGCGATAACACGGAGGAATCCATTGACTGCATCCACAACCCCTGCTGTTTTCAAACAGACCGTTTCCGACCGCGGGCAGATGGTAGCCATGCGTTACAAGAAACTGGGCCTGTGGCACGATATCTCCTGGAATCAATATTTTGATGCCGCAAGAAACATCAGCGCGGCCTTAATCGATATGGGCCTTGAAAAAGGCAGCAGTGCGGCCATTATCGGGGACAACTGCCCGGAGTGGGTCATGATCGACATGGGCATCCAGTGCGCAGGCGGCGTGTCCGTGGGGATTTACACCACCAATGCCTGGCAGGAAGTCCAGTACGTGGTGTCCAATTCCGATTCGGTTTTTCTGTTTGTTGAAAACGAAGAACAGCTCGACAAATGGCTGGGTTTCAGAGACACGGTTCCGGATCTAAAAAAAGTCATTGTATGGGATACAAAGGGACTGCGGGAATTTTCAGATCCCATGGTCATGGGCTTTGACGAACTTGTGGCCCGCGGCAAGGCCCTCTCCAAAACAAGGGTGGATCAGCGTTCAGAATCACTTACACCCCGGGACCTCTGCGTACTGATCTACACCTCGGGCACCACCGGCCCGCCCAAGGGCGCCATGCTCACCCACGGCAACGTCGCCTGGATGGCAGACGCCATTGTGGAACAAAATCCCATGGACAGGCAAGACGAGGTGTTGTCGTTTCTGCCGCTTTGCCATATATTTGAGCGGTTGTTTTCCGTGTTCACACACCTGCGACACGCCTATGTGGTCAATTTCGTGGAAAAGCCGGACACGGTCACAGACAACATGATCGAGGTCTCTCCCACGGTGGGCTATGCCGTGCCCCGGATCTGGGAAAAATACTATTCCGCCATCCAGATCCGCATGTCTGATGCCACCCGGGCAAAACAGCTGGCTTATGCGGCCGCCCTGAAAATCGGCCAAAAGCGGGCCGAGCGGATAATGCATTTTCAAAAAGTGCCCTTCTGGCTGACCCTGGCTTTTGGGTTGGCCCATTTTGCGGTATTTCGCAAACTCAGGGAAAGACTCGGATTTGACCGGATCCGGGTGGCCTATTCCGGGGCCGCGCCAATATCGGCCCGGGTGCTTTTCTTCTACCAGGCAATCGGCCTCAACCTGGTTGAAGGCTACGGCCAGACAGAAGGCACCGGCGTGACCTGCACCTCCCGGGAGGGCCGGGCCAAATTCGGCACCGTTGGCACCCCGGTGCCGGGCACGGAAATCAAAATCGCCGAAGACGGGGAAATTCTTGTCAAATCCCCGGGGGTGTTTGCCGGGTATTACAAAAACGAAACCGCCACAGCCGAAACCCTGAAAAACGGCTGGCTATATTCCGGAGATGTGGGGGAAATCGACAAAGACGGGTACCTGAAAATCACGGACCGGAAAAAAGACATCATCATCACCGCGGGCGGCAAAAACATCTCCCCCCAGTACATTGAAAACATGCTCAAAGCCAGTATCTACATCAATGACGCGGTACTGATCGGCGACCGGCGAAAATTTCTCTCCGCGCTGATCATGATCGACGAGGACAATGTGGTCAAATACGCCCAGGAAAACAAAATCCAGTTTTCCACCTACGGGGATCTGGCCGCACACCCGGAAATCAACAAGCTCATCCAGTCTGAAATCGACCAGGTCAACCAGGGCCTGGCCCGTGTGGAAAACGTGCGCAAATTCCGCATCCTGCCCAAAAAACTCTACGAGGAAGACGGCGAGGTCACCCCCACCATGAAGGTCAAGCGCAAGTACGTCAACCAGGCATTTGCCGGTATTATTGAAGAGATGTACCAATGATCAGGGGCTGTTGATCCCGGGGCGTTTTTCTGATAAACCCGGTGTAATTTCGGACAATAAACCAAACAGGCCGGGAAAATGAGCTATCAACGTGTTGTTATAACCCGCTTTGGCGGCCCTGAGGTGCTTGAGACAATCCAGGAGCCTGCCCTGCCCGAACCCGGAGCCAAAGAGGTGCGAATCCGGGTACTTGCCGCAGGGGCGGCTTTCACGGATGTGATGATCCGAAAAGGCATGTACCCGGAAGTCAAACAAAAGCCGCCCTTCTCTCCGGGCTATGACATGGTCGGAATCGTGGACAAAACCGGGCCTGGCACAGCCCGTCTTCGCCCGGGCCAGAAAGTGGCCGACTTAACGGTCATTGGATCTTATTCCGAGTATTTATGCCTTCCCGAAGATCGGTTGACCCCTGTTGCCGACCATCTCGATCCGGCAGAAGCGGTTGGCACAATCCTTTCCTATGTAACAGCTTACCAGCTGCTTCACCGCGTTGCCGAAGTGCAGAAAGGCGCCCGGATTCTTGTACACGGAGCCGGCGGTGCCGTGGGCACGGCAATGCTTCAGCTGGGAAAATTATCAGAACTGGAAACCTATGGCACAGCTTCTGCGCCCAAACATGAACTGGTGTCTTCGCTGGGGGCCACCCCGATTGACTATCAGCGGGAAAACTGGCCCGCACACCTGCGCGGTCTTGCCGGCGGCGGATTTGATGCGGTCTTTGATCCCATTGGCGGACAAAGCCTCAAACGATCCTTTGATCTGCTGGATCCCGGCGGCATGCTGGTATGTTACGGCTTCTACAACGCGGTAACAGCAAAAGGCGGAAGCATCCCCTTTGATTTCATGCGCCTGAAACTCTGGAATATCCTTCCCAACGGCCGCCGGACTGCCTTTTACTCCATTGCTGCCATGCGCGAAAAACACCCGAAATGGTTTTCCGCAGACCTGACCCGGCTCCTGGACCTTCTGGCACAGGGGGAAATCAAGCCGCAAATCGCCGCCCGGATGCCCCTTGCAGAGGCAAGGCAGGCCCATGAACACATTGAAGCGGCCCGGCCAAAAGGAAAAATTGTGCTAATCCCCGGATACAAGGAAAACACAAATGGATGATCTGCTGGAGCTGGGAAAACAAATCCTGGCTGCCCAGCCCTTTAGTGTACATGTGGGCGCTGAAATCACCGCGTTTGATCAGGGCGCGGCCGAACTCACCATTGCTGTCACCCCGCAGCTGATGCAGCAGCATGGTTTTGTGCACGGCGGGGTGCTCAGTTATGCCGCAGACAACGCCCTGACATTTGCCGGCGGCAGCGTGCTGGGGCCAAATGTGCTCACCTCGGAGTATAAAATCAATTACCTGAAGCCGGCCAAAGGCGACAGAATCATCTCCCGGGCCACGGTCATACATACGGGCAGGACCCAGGCGGTATGCCGCTGCGAGGTGTTTTCAGATACCCGGGGCGACCAAGTCCTCTGCGCCGTTGCCCAGGGCACCATCACAGCCATGGCCGGCGCATCCGAAAAACAGGAAAAGGCCCGGTAAAACCGCCGCCGCAGAAAAACCGGTGCCAGCGATTGCCTGTGCTCCTCTCTATATGATCCCGGCCAGGCGCATGCCCGCCAGCAGGGTTTTCTGCATGGATTTTTCCTCAGGTGTTTGCACTCCGGCCAGTCCCATACACTCCATCATGGCCATGGTGTTTTCAGGCATCATGATTCTCAACAGCATTGAAAATTCGTAAAATTGGGTTATTTTTTTTCAAAGCCCGACTGCAGGAAACAAAAAGGAGGCCGAGACATGAAATGCCGGAATTGCGGAGCTGAAATCAGCAAAGACCAGGCCATGGAAGCACGGAGACAGACCGTATGCGAGGACTGTTATATCGACATGGCGGCCAAGCCCAAAACCTGTGATCCCTGGGCGGTCTACAGCGCCAAGAATCTGGAAAAAACCGGCACAGGACCGGATCTCACGCAAAACCAGTCTGCCATCGTGGATTATCTCAAAAAAAACGGCCCCACACCCCCGGAAAAACTGGCCGGGGACATGGGCCTGACCATGGATGAGTTTGAACGGGAAATGGCGCCGCTGCGGCACATGGAAAAGGTTCGCGCCCAGCTTCAGCAGGGCGCAAAAGTCATCTGCCTGTGGTAAAAAAGGCGCTGCCCCGGCAGATCACGGCCGGGGCAGCGCTGTAAAGCAAATTTGCATTCCCGCTATGGATTGGGATAGGCATCCGGATGTTTGCTGATCGCACTGCCCAGCCACGCAATGACCGCCCCCAGATGGCGCATGTTTTTTATACCCTCGGCATCGTCTGCCACATCGCCCTTGTCAAAGCCAATGCCCATGTTCCAGTAGGTGGAGCCGGGCACAATCATCTGGGACATCAGAAACATATGATTGATGGTATCAAAAACATGAACCGCCCCGGCCCGCCGGACAGCAGCCACGGCCGCACCGATTTTGCCGCGCAGCAACACCCCGTTTGCCTGGGACACCAGCCCGGCGCGGTCCACAACCGCCTTTAATTCTGCGCTCACGTCTGTAAAATACGTAGGCGATCCCATGATCAGGGCGTCTGCCCGGACTATTTTTTCCATAATCTCGTTGAACATGTCTGTTTCCACCGCACAGCGCTGGTTTTGATTTTCAAAGCACTTGTAGCAGGCAATGCAGCCGCGGATTTCCCTGCCGCCCGCCCGGACCAGTTCGGTTTCCCACCCGGCCCGGGAAACGGGGTCCAGTACCTCCTTTAACAGATAATCCGTATTGCCGTCTTTTCTCGGGCTTCCGCTGATTGCCAGTGCGTACATGACACCTCCACGATATTGTTGCTTTTTGGTGTTTCCGGTTTCAAACCACGCCTTTTGCACTTTATTGCGCGCCTTGCAAACATCCCGGAATGGGGTTACGTTTGTTTTATTATGGATCAATGCAAAAAAAAGATCCATACTTTGTCCAAAATAAGACAGACATACAGACGGAGCAACCATTTCCTTTCAAACCTAACCAATTTAAAGGGGGGGAGTGCATGAGTGCCAAAAAAATTCTAATGCTTGTGGGCGACTTTGTGGAAGATTACGAGGCCATGGTGCCCTATCAGGCACTGCTGATGACGGGCCACCATGTGGACACGGTCTGTCCCGGAAAAAAATCCGGGGATTCGGTTCGCACCGCCATCCATGACTTTGAAGGCGACCAGACCTACAGTGAAAAGCCCGGGCATAACTTTGCCGTTACAGCGGATTTCGACAATATCCGGGCCGGGGACTACGATGCGCTGGTCATTCCCGGCGGCCGCGCGCCCGAATACATCCGGCTAAACAAAACCGTACTGGAAATTGTCCGCCATTTTGACCAGGCCGGCAAGCCCATTGCCGCCATCTGCCACGGGGCCCAGGTGCTGGCGGCCGCCGGCATCCTCAAAGGCAGAACCTGCTCGGCCTACCCGGCCGTGGGACCGGATGTCACCCTTTCGGGCGGAACATATGCAGAAATCCCGGTGGATCAGGCCCACGTGGACGGCAACCTGGTCACTGCCCCGGCCTGGCCGGCCCATCCCCAATGGCTGGCAAAATTTCTCGAAGTGCTGGGCACAAAAATCCAGGCCTGATGCGTCAGTCAACCGGAAAAAGGAGCGATAAAATACAGACCGGGTTGCGAAACCCGCCGGCGGCAGGACAAAATTGAACAAAAGTGCCCCTATCCCCTGCTGCCGGCAGCCAGGTCTTCAAACTCCCGGTCAAATTCGCCAATCCGGTGCTCCCAGCTGTACCGCCCCATGTGTACAGCCAGCGCCCGCCGCATATCATCGTATGCCCGGGGGCGGCAAAGCATGTCCCCAAGCTTTTCCACAAGCTCTTCAAAGCTGTCATAGAGGCAAGGCCGGTGCAGGTTTGCGGGAATAATTTCCGGGTAAACCAGCCGGTTTGGCACCAGGGGCAGGCATCCGAAGCGTGCGGCTTCCACCACGGAGATGCCGAAATTTTCCTGGATGGCCGTGCTGACCACCACAGTACCCCGTGCCAGCCATTGCAGGTATTGGCCCTTGTCATCCACATGGCCGAACTGCCGGATTCTGCCGCCCAGACGGCTGCGCGCGTCAGCAAACACCCGGGGCGCTTTCTCATATGCCCGGCCGAGCACGGCCACCTCAAAATCCACGCCAGCCCGGGCCACCTGTTCCAGAGCGGCAAAAAAAATCTCCGGCTGCTTGTCAAATTCCCAGCGGTGGTTCCATATCACCAGGGGCGGGTCCTGGCCGGATGCCTGGACAGCGTGACTTTCCGGGGGCTCTGCCGGAAACCGGCAGCCGGGATAGCAGACACCGGATTTGGCCCGGATCTGATCGACCACCCAGGAGGGCCGGAAATCCGGCATCCTGCGCAGCAATTCAGGCACATGATGAAAAAAATCCGCCAAATGGGTCCGGGAATTAAACAGCACCCGGTCAGCAGCCAGGGCGGTGGTGATGTCCGTGAATGCAAAATGCAGGTCCCGGCTTTCGCCCGGGGCCACCGGGTAGGTGAGCTGATTTTCATGAAAATAGACAATGGCCGGGGGGCATCTGCCCCGGCACAGCATGCGGAAGTCGGCAAGGCTCATCAGCGCCGGACAGATCATGGCATCATAAGCCCCGGGATCGGTGATCCGGCGGATAAAATGCAGGGCCGCCCCGCGCATTCGCCATTTCCAGAACCGCTCCGGCATGGTGTGCAGATCAATTCCGTGGCGGGAATGCCGGCACAGGCCGTCGGCAAAATCCCGGTGGGAGCCGCCGTAAAAAGGTTCCAGGAAAAGGAGCTTCATGGGGCCCGGGAAAATTCCGGGGGGTTGCTGCTGGCAAAAATCATCTGCCCCTCGTCCACATCCAGATCCCGGGCAATGACACTGCACTTGGCCTTGAGCAGGAAAAATACCGGATAGGGGCCCGTGGAAAGGGCCTCATAATTGCCCTGCCCCTTGCTGATTTTCAGCCAGGGCTGCTTCAGCAGGTCCAGAAAATCCGAAGTGCACGTGGACAGTACGGTACCCGGGGCATCGGTGCCGGAAGAAACAATATCGGCCACACGGTCAATACCCGCGGCAATCGCATCCTCCATTGTGGCGTCATTGATGATGGGCGCCTGGCGCACCACGTATGTCACCGGCCTGGGCAGCTGCTCAATGAGCACCCGGTCAAACACGCATTCGCCGGCATTGTCCCCGATATACAAAATTCGTTCGGTTTTTTCCAGTTGCGCCAGAAACGCGTCCATGTCAAAGACGGCAAACTCGTTTTCCAGCATTTGATCCACTTCCTTTTCAATGGCATAGGAAGCATTGACCCCGCAGTCAATCACGTTGCCGGCTGCAGCAATCCGGACAGCGGCCGCCAGAGGGTTGGCCGCGGCCGCGGCCATCTGTTTCATGACCGGGTACAGGGCCAGGGCATTGGCCGTGTTTTCCGCCTTGACCTGCTGGTATGGATCTGCATTGCCTGAAATCTCCCGGATGATTCGATAAACCGTCCTGCCGGTTTCCGGCGGCGAGCTTTCCATGGGAATTTGCGGAATCAGTTCCGCCACCGCATTGATCACCTGACGTGTTTTTTGATCATCCAGATCCATAAACCGGCAGGCCCGCAGAGCCTGGTTCAGAAAACAGGGCATGCATGCAAAATAGGTTTTCATTATAGGTGACCCTTGATAAGCCTGTAAAAAGTCTTTTTTACAGGCAGTGTTAAGTGTTAAGTGTTGATGAACTCGTAAAAAGTCACGCTGCCGATTTAAAGTAAAAATCATCGCAAGCAATCGTTGGCAGCAATATTTTTTCAAGACCGCTAAATATGCGGTAAATTCGCTCTTTGACAAATGGAAAAGGCATAAAAAAAGGCTCTTTTTGGCCCTTGGCCGGGTCTTTAGTTCTTTTGCGGGCCATGGCCACGGCAGTTGCGCGAAGGATATTGAGCCCGGCCGCCTTGAGCGTGGCACAATAGCGTACGGCTTTATATCTCCGGACCCTTAATCGCTTGACCCCGGTGAGCGCATCATACTGACTCATGGTCGCTTCTACACCGGCACGCCAGCGATAGGTCTCGATAAATTCGTCGCTGGATTCAAATTGCCGGCGTACTGTCAGCCGATGGTCTTTATCGCTGTATCGTAGAAAATAGTTCTTTTTCCCAGGCTGAACCGGGCAATGAGCGATATGGGGGCAGTTGGAGCAATGATCCAGATTAAACCATGCACTGTAGCGCCTGGTCTTTTTCTTATAAGAGACCTTTACCGAGCTGCGGCCAGCTGCACACCGGGTAACGCGACCGGATGAGTCAAATGTAAAGCTGGTCAGATCTCTTTTTCGGTCTTTTTTGTTCCCATGAGCCGTGGGGGCGATCACTTCAACCTTGTTCTGCTTTGCTGCTTGCTGGTTTTTATCAAAACCGTAAAGGGTGTCAGCCAAAATGGTTTTGGGTTTTAATCCGAGCTGTTGGCTGGCTTCGATGGCGGGGATCAGGGCATTGGCGTCATGGGCGCAGGCTCTTTCAACGGCCACATGGGTGATCAGGTTCAGTGTTTGATCCTTCTGGTCTTGATCCTGGGTGCGGGTAAAGCTTTCCATGAGCTGAACCTGATAGCCCTGTCCCTTGTAGCCGTTGTATGCGGCATCCGGATCGCTGGGATTCTGAAGTGAATCGGCCGGGATCTGTTTGGGCTTTTTGACGACCACCTTGCTGGCCTCATCGGTCTGAAGATCGCACTGCTCGGATAACACCCGCTGCATGAGCTTGTAGCTGTGCATGCTGCAAACGGCGGCTTGATCCTTGTACTGCTCTATTAAATGGAACAGATCCGTGCTGACCTGATCCAGGGTTTTGGCCGAGTCGCTGGGCTTGACCAGGGAAAAAGCAGCCAGTGCTTTTTGAGAACCATAGCGGTTGATCAGTTCTTGATCTATTGTATCGAACAGATCGCGATGATGGCGTTTTAGGTTCACCAAAAACTTGCTGATGGTTTGGGTGAAAATACCGATACGGCCCAGCCTGCGCATATTGGATTTGATGTGCACCGAGTCGATGCGCTGCTCGTCGGTGTTGACATTAAAAACCCCGGCAAGCTTTGTGCTGATTTTATCAAAGATGAGTTGATCCAAACCGTTTTCGGCAAGGACCTGGCGCCAGTGCCACAGGGTCTTTTCACTGATGTACTTGGCGCTGTCGCTGTCTTCGGTAATGTTTAGCGCGTAGTGCCATTGGATGTTAAACGACAACTGCTCAACACACTGGGCGTCGTTTAGGTCCATGGCCTGCTGGAAAAGCAACGCCCCCAAAAGAGTATAGAGCTCTTTGCTGGGCGCCCCGAAATCTTGCCTGAGAAACGGGCGGATTTTATCGACCGGCAATTCTGTTAGCAGATGCTCACGGAACAGTCCGGGCCAGCTCTCATCGAGCATGCGCCGCCGCTTGGGGCTCAAAAAGTGCCAAGGGTCAAATAACGGCAGCTGGTTGTGATCTTTGATTCGTATCATGTCTTTTCCATTTAACTGGTTGATATTATAATATTTTGTATATCAAAACCAGCAGCAGATAGCAAGAAAAAAATAGTAAATATTAATAAAAATCAGGCAATTATAAAAACTGACTTTTTACGAATCCATCAAGTGTTAAGTGATTAAGTGTTATGTAAAATCAAGAAGTTATTTTTTTGGGTTAGCGATTATACCAGTTTTAGGACTTTTTACGACTGCATCACCCTTATTGGGTTGCAAAAAAACAACCGGTTTTCAACGCCCAATATCGGACTCCGGTTACGCGCAAGTCTTGTTCTGGAATAACAGAAAGCCGCACCGGGCAAAATCGTTTTTTTTGTCAACACCACCCGGCCCGGATACTTATTGCTTGACCCGCCCCTGGATCTTTTTTAGAAACCCCGGTAGGCATTGCAATCGCCTGTCTGTTTTTTCCAGGAGATCCGAATTTGGACCCAAACGCTTCACATGCCCGAAAAAAAGCCCCAAACAGGCCGCTGTGGAACCTGCGCACCAAGGTAATGATTATCTTTCTGGTGCTGGCCCTGGTTCCGCTGATGGTTATCGGGTGGTTTTCCCTGCAGATCACGGAAAAGCTCATTGTGAGCATGGTCATGCGGCAGCTGGAAAACGCGGCAACAGACAAGACCGCCATTCTCGAGCGCTGGCTTGATGAACGCAAGGCCGACATGGAGGTCATGGCCGGCACCTCCCTGGTCCAATCCATGGATGTAGAGCAAGTCCAGCCCTATCTGGATCTGATCCGCAAAAAATACGGAGTGTATAAAAACCTTACAGTGGTGGCCGCAGACGGCCGAATGATTTGCAACAGCGGCACCCGCCCGGTGCAGCCCCCGCCTGAACCGGCGGCTTCGGATACAACCCTTCGCATATCAAAGATCACATACGCCCCCCGCCAGCATGAGTCCTCATTTTATGTGTCCGCCCCGATTTTTTCACCAAATAGTGAAAAAAGGGCCGGCACCATCTACGGCCAGGTGGGCACCAAAAAGATTATTTTCTTTATTCTCAACATTTTTCTGGGAGAAACCGGGGAATGCTACCTGGTCAATGAAGACGGGCAGTTTCTGGCCCACAAGGAACCCCGCCGGATTCTGTCGGAAAACATTTCCCAGTCCGACAGTTTCAAAAACATCTTTGAAAAAAGGGACAGGGAAAAGGCCTACCTGGACTACCGGGGCATTGAAGTGCTGGGCACTTCAATGAACGTTTCCGGCACAGACTGGTATATTGTGGTGGAACAGGACAGGAAAGAAGCCTTTGAAAGCGCCAGCACCCTGAAATCCATCATCTACCTGACGGTCTTTTTGTGCATCGGCTCGGCCCTGGCCCTCACCTGGATGATCTCCTATCACATCGTGGGCCCGATCCGGCGCCTGAGCCGGTATGCTGATATGATCGCCGATTCCAAAACCGACCAGCCCATTGTGAAAACCGCCCGCAAGGACGAAATCGGGATGCTCTACCGGGCCTTTGAACACATGTATGTCAAGCTGCAGCAGCGGCAGCACCATCTCCGGGAAAAAGTGGGTTTAAAAGATGCCCAGCTCAGGGAAACCGACATTATGCTGGAAAAAACCCGGCGCATGGCCGAGCGGTCTGAAAAATTTGCCGCCATGGGACGCATGGGCGCGGCCGTGGCCCATGAAATCCGCACTCCCCTGACATCGCTGAAGCTGTATCTGGAATCCGCCCAGGAACAGATCGCCAACAGCGCTGAAGACCAGGAGGATTTCCGGATTGCAATGAAACAGATCAACCGGATTGAATCTTCCGTCAACCGGTTTCTCGATTTTGTCAAGCCCGAGGAACTGGTCTTTTCCGTCATTGATGTTTCCGTGCTTATCCAGGATGTGCTATACATGATCCGCCCTTTGGCCAACCGCCAGGAATGCAGCCTTAAAACCCGCATCCAGGATCCTCTTCCCGCGGTTTTCGGCGACAGAAAACTGCTGGCCGAGGCCCTGGTCAACCTCATGGTCAATTGCCTGGAGGCCATGGAGGAGCAAGGCACCCTGAGCGTATCAGCGGAAACCGACCGGTTTGCCCAAAACAATCACACCGTCGCCTGCGTGCGCATCGATGTGCAGGATACCGGCTGCGGCATTTCCGAACAACAGATGGAAAACCTGTTTGAACCCTTTTACACCACCAAGGCCGCAGGCACGGGACTGGGTCTGCCCCTGGTGTTAAACACCATCGAAAGCCACGGCGGCACCATCGGGGTGCAGAGCACGCCCGGAACAGGCACCGTATTTCACCTGTATATTCCCATTGAATCCAGCCATCCGGTAAACAAGGACCATGGACAAGATACTGCTCATTGATGACGACGACGGCTTAATCCATTTTCTGAGCCGGTTTTTCCAGAGAAAAGGATATGCGGTCACTGCCTGCGGCAGCGGGCGGCAGGCCATTGAAACCATCGGGCAGCAGGACTTTGACCTGATACTGCTCGATTACAAGATGCCGGATTTCAACGGGCTTGACACCCTTTCGGAAATCCGCGCAATCGAGGTCAAAACCCCGGTGATCCTCATGACCGCCTATGGCACCACCAATCTGGCCATAGAGGCCATGAAGCGCGGGGCCTATGATTACCTGGTCAAGCCTTTTGAGAAAAAAGACCTGACCCGCATCGTGTCCGAGGCCCTGCAGGTCAGCCGGCAAATGAAACAGATTGTCCTGTTTCCGGCCCCGTCTGCTGACCAGCCGCAGCCCGCAGACAGCCGCGACAGCCTGCAGATGATCGGCTCCAGCCGCCAAATGCAGGTAATCTACAAGCTCATCGGCCAGGTGGCGGAAAAGGACGTGCCTGTATTGATTACCGGGGAAAGCGGCACAGGAAAGGAACTGGCCGCCCGGGCCATTTATCATCACAGCCGGCGGCGGGAAAAACCGTTTATAGCAGTGAACTGCGCGGCCATCCCCGAGTCCCTGTTTGAAAGCGAGCTGTTCGGCCATGAGCGCGGGGCCTTCACCGGTGCGGAGCGGACCTATATCGGAAAATTTGAGCGATGCCACAAGGGCACCCTGTTTCTGGATGAAATCGGCGAAATGTCACCGCCCCTGCAGGCCAAGCTGCTGCGGGCCCTGCAGACAGGGGAAATCGAAAGGCTCGGCAGCGGCCAGCCCATCACAGTGGATGTGCGCATCATTGCGGCCACCAACAAGGACCTGGAGGCAGAAGTCCGGGCCGGCCGGTTCAGGGAAGACCTTTACTGGCGGCTGAAGGTTATTTCCCTGGATCTGCCCGCCCT
Organism: Desulfosalsimonas sp.; assembly: GCF_055149105.1. NCBI lineage: Bacteria > Pseudomonadati > Thermodesulfobacteriota > Desulfobacteria > Desulfobacterales > Desulfosalsimonadaceae > Desulfosalsimonas > Desulfosalsimonas sp. Next base: position 16,917 of record NZ_JBSRLA010000037.1, read on the forward strand.
GCGGCACCGCAGGGAAGACATTTCCGAACTGGTGAAATATTTTCTGGCCCGGTTTGCAGCGGAATACGACCGGCCGGGATGCTATGTGTCTGAATCGGCCCTGCGCAAACTCAACGACTATTTCTGGCCCGGAAATGTCCGGGAACTGGAAAACTGCGTGCGCCGGGCAGTGCTGCTGTGCACCGGCGGGGTGATTTCCGAGGGCAGCCTGATGATCCCGGGTGCTGATGACAGCCCACAGCTTCAAAAAATGAGCCGCCAGCAGCTCATTGATCGGCTCAAGGAAAAACTCGAAGAAATACTGCCGGATATTTTCCGGATTTCCGAGCAGGACATTCACGCCAATATCATCGAAATCGTGGAAGAAACCCTGATCCGCAAAGCCCTGGAAGAATGCGGCAACAATCAGGTCAAGGCGGCAGAAATGCTGGGCATCAGCAGAAACACCCTCCGGCACCGGATCAAAAAACAAACTCAAAAGGAAAACCAGGAACCCGAAGGTGAGTAAAACCGCTTTCGCAGATTTGTGCAAAAGCTGCCATCGGCTGTTCAAAATTCATACAAATCCGGCAAAGACCCGCAGCCGCGGGATTATCCGCATTTCCCGACCCAAATCCGCCTGTATTGCCAGGACCGCATGCCTTTATTCAACCACATAAAAAGTCCTTTTATTCTGAACTGCAACCCTTTTTATAATTATTTTATTTAATTTCAATATTTTATCATAGATCATCATAAGCTCCGCATTCTGGCATGCCCCCTGCATCCTCCTTTGGACAAAAACGGATCACCTGACAATAATGATGATGGACTCGTAAAAGTCGATTTTCAGACGGTTCGCATGCAAACAAGGAGGGCTCCCATGTATACCCAGCACACATCCGGCCGGAAGACCGGACCCAAAGACGGTTTCCAAAACACCGCTGTATCGGCAAACCTGGAAAAAATCCGGCGCCAGGGCCTGGAAATCCGGGAACGCATTGATGAAGTCCTGATGATGTGCGATCGGGACAACCCCGTGTATGAACAGATCAGCAGCTTTGGCATCTGCCTCTACATCCTGGGATATTTTGACTGCCCGGATCTGATGGCTGTTAACGACATTGACGCCGGTGAGGCCGGCAGAATCCTGCAAAATGATTTTTTCCCGGTACGGGCCGCTGACATCGCCGCAGACTACAATCTCCTGGAAAGCCCTCAAAGATATCTCCTGGTAGTGGGCGATCCCCTTTTTCCGGCGCACTTTGCCGTGCCTGTTGATTTTCAGCGCCAGAGACCGTTTTTTTCCAAGCTTGCCTTTTTCGGCAGCGGTTTTGACCGCCTTTCCGAACTCATGACGGAGTTTTCCGGCATCGACGGCATCGGAGAAAATGATTTCCAGTATTTTCAAAAAAAGCCCGACGGTGCCATCGCCTCTGCATCCATGGGCAAAATTTATATTGTCAAATAACCCCTAACCTTATCCGGAACCATTTTTTTATCTTTAAGGAGGCCAGTGAATGTCGGTAATTCAAAGCGTTATTGAAAAAGTCAAACACACAGACCCCGGCCAGAAGGAGTTTCATCAGGCCGTCACCGAGGTGCTCGAAACCCTTGAGCCCACGGCTGAAAAGCACCCGGAATTTGTCAAGGCCGGGATTTATGAGCGGATCGTGGAGCCTGAAAGGGCCATTTTGTTCCGTGTTCCCTGGGTTGATGACAGGGGGGAGGTTCATGTCAACCGCGGTTTCCGGGTTCAGTTCAACAATGCCATCGGCCCGTTTAAAGGCGGCATCCGGTTCCATCCCTCGGTCAATTTAAGCATCATCAAGTTTCTGGGCTTTGAACAGGTTTTTAAAAATTCACTGACCACCCTGCCCATGGGCGGCGGCAAAGGCGGCTCCGACTTTGACCCCAAGGGCAAGACCGACAATGAAATCATGCGGTTCTGCCAGGCCTTCATGCGGGAATTGTACCGGCATATCGGCCCGGAAACCGATGTGCCGGCCGGTGACATCGGCGTGGGGGCACGGGAGATCGGATATTTGTACGGATATTACAAAAAGATTCGCAACGAGCATACCGGCGTGCTAACCGGAAAGGCCCTGGAATACGGCGGCAGCCTGATCCGGCCCGAGGCCACCGGCTACGGCACCGTCTATTTTGCCGCTGAAATGCTGGCCACCAAAGGCCTGGATTTCAAGGACAAAACAGTGGCTGTCAGCGGATCGGGCAACGTGGCGCAATTTGCCATTGAAAAGGTCAACGAAATGGGCGGCCGGATTGTTTCGGTTTCGGATTCTGCCGGCACGGTCATCGATGAAAAGGGTATTGACAACGACAAGACCTGCTATCTCATGGAGCTCAAAAACGTCCACCGCGGGCGGATATCGGAATACGCAGACAAATACAAGACTGTCTGCTTTGAAGGGAAGAGCGTCTGGGATGTGATCCAAGAGCAGGAAATCAAGGTCGACATTGCCCTGCCGTGCGCCACCCAGAATGAAATCGATGCCCAAAACGCCGAAGCCCTGATCAAAAACGGGTGCATGTGCCTGGCCGAAGGCGCCAACATGCCATCCACCCCGGAAGCCGTAAAAGTCTACCAGGACAACGGTATTCTTTATGGTCCGGGAAAAGCGGCCAATGCCGGAGGCGTGGCCACCTCGGGCCTGGAAATGAGCCAGAACAGCCTCAAGCTGTCCTGGAGCCGGGAGGAAGTTGACCGCAGGCTGCAGACGATCATGAAAGACATCCATCAATCCTGCCTGGATGCGGCAGAGGCCTACGGGAAAAAAGGCAATTACGTCATGGGCGCCAATATTGCCGGTTTTGTCAAGGTGGCCAAGGCCATGCTCGCCTACGGCGTAGTGTGAACCCAAATTCCGCAAAAAACCAGACAAAGGGTGATCTGCCGGGGCGTTATTCCCGGTAGCAGATCACCCTTTGTTTTGCCACATCAGACTGAAGTTTTAAGCCCAAACCGGCTGTGTCCACCACCCGGACAACTTGAGAAAGCCGGGTGTCTTCTTCGGCGGTTTCTTCCAATACGTTTGACAGTGACCGGATCCAGCCGGCATTGAATTCCACACCCTGGGATTCCGGATAAATGGCCAGGTAAAAAATCCCGGTTTCAATCAAATCATGGAAAAAATGGGTTCCAAAGGAGAGATCCGGGATCAGGCTGCCGTCCTGGTAGCTGATTTCGGCAATGGCGGCAATATGGTTGATTTCCGAGAAATGAACGGCAACGCCCATCTCCGGGGTATGGGTCCCCCAGCGCCCCGGGCCCATGAGCAGGGTGGGCATTTTCTCCCGACTGGGGATCTGCCGGTTTAACCGGCCCACCAGGCGGGCCACGCTGTATTTCTCCGAACGGGAAAGCCCGGCATAGGCCTCGGGATCCACGAAGATAATCCGGGATATGGGCTGGCTGATATTGCCGCCCATGAAATTGCCTTCCGTCCGGACCAGAATCCGGTCCGGGGCTACGGTGCTGGGCAGAAACACCCGGCTTCTGTCACCAATGGTTTGCAGCGGCCGGCACTGGAGCAGGTTGATCTGGAGCTGATCGGACTGATTGAAGTTAACGGTAAATTCCACATCCACCGGGTATTCATAGGCTTTTTCCAGCCGGCCCAGCATGCGCTTCATCCAGTCAATAAACGGCGTGTGGGTCAAAAACGGATCAAAGGTCAGAATCCAGATATCTTTTTCCGGCCGCCCCATGCGGCGCATTTCCCTGGCGGCTTCTTCATCCCGGGCACCCAGTAAGTCAAACTTTTCCGGCCGCTGTTTTTCCAGCAGATCCTGGACAGACAGGCTCTGGATATCGTTTTGTTCCAGGTTGAGCAGGTCAATGTAATGCTGGGAAAATTTCCGGATATCATGCATGCCCGCAAGCGGACGCACCAGGGGGTCGTCTGCAGCCACAATTCTGGGATAGTCATTTTCCACCCGGTTAACCGCCCGGGTGCCCAGGCCGAATACCAGCCGGATCATTCCGGCATGCGGGTCCATGCCCTTTTTCCAGACAAAGGGATTGTAGGAAAGCCCCACGCCGGCCAGCTCAGGATAGAAAAAACTCCGATGATAGGCGCCTGATACCCTTTGCACCAGAAGCGCCATCTGCTCATCCATCTGGTCCAGGCCCCGCTGCAGCCTGTAGGCCAGGGCGTCTTCGCTCATGGTGCTGGCAAAGATCCGCCTGACGGCTTCCTCGAACTTTTCATAGCGTTTTTCCGGAGAACCCTGATTGACGCAGAAAAAGCTCTCATACTTTCCGGCAAAGGCGCTTCCGAAAGCGTCTTCGAGCAGACTGCTGGAACGCACGATAATGGGCGACTGGCCGAAATACTCAAGCATCAGCTGGAACTGCTCGGTGATCTCTTCGGGAAACACCCCGTTTAACATCTTCTCCCGCAGTTCCGCGGCCCGGCTGAAATAGCCCGTACGGGTTTTGTGAGCCATAAACAGCTTCCACCAGCCGTTTTGAACAATATAGGAATAAAACACGTCCGAACCGATATAAAACGAATCATGGGGCTCTATCACCTGTGACCAGTCAAAGGCGCTGTCCTGGGTCAGGATTTTGCGGGCCATGAGCATGCCCAAGGATTTGCCGCCGATAAAACCGGTGCCGATGAGTCTTTCTTTGATCATCAGCAGATCTTCCAGGCCCAGATGCCTGCGGATCATGGACAAAAGCCGCTTGTTGCGCGTCAGCAGCAGCCGGCTTAACTGCTCGACCATGTCTTTTTTTTCCGCAGCCCCGGCCCCGGATTCCAGAAGGCTGCGGGCCTGCATGAAAAGGCGGTCCCAATAGTCCAGGCGCCGCTGGGCGCTGACCGTCTGGTGATCGGCCAGGTAGGAAAACAGCCGGGTGGCCTCCACGCTGTTGATCACCGGCATCAGCTCGTCTTTTTTCTTGATGTGGGGGAAAAACATGGTGGGTGAATAGCGGTGCTGGACCTTAATGGGATGCACACACACCTGACCCTGGTAGTTGTAGACATCAATGAGCACCTGGGTGGTCTCCCGGATGCGGGCGATGGCCTTAAAAGAATGCCGGTTTCTCAAAATTCCGAAATAGGCGGTGGTATTGAGCTCAAACAAATACGGGCAGGTGATGAAAAAAAAATCCCCGATCATCAGGTCCGTGGCCCAGACATGCTGCAGATCCGACAATGAATCAAAAACATAGCAGACATCCCGCCCCTGCCGGGTGATAATGCCGTGGACCTCGGCGGAGAAGGACTCAAACCCGTTTTCGGTTCTCAAGTGATAGACAACGATATTGTCCCTGGGCTCCACAAGCGGAATATGGCGGGCAAAACGCATGTAGACCACCCGCTCATTTCTTGCCAGTGCGCTGTTGACAAAGGGTGTCACAAGACGCTGGTAGTCCTCAATGCTGTCGACCTGCCAGACCACGTTATCGCCCCGGCGAAGGTGATCAATGATTTCATCCAGGCTTTTCCAGCCTGTGCTGACATGGGAGTAGTAGGCCATCTGTAAAACACATCCAAAGGAAGTTAAAAACCTATGCAGGCAAAAATGAAACCTGATTGTTATGAATATCACAGTTTTGCCATATTGAAAACATGGTTTGAAAAACCCGTGGATCCAAAACGCGGAAAAATGATAAATGCGAATAAATCCCCGTTGTCTGTGCCGGCAGGTTCTGCTATGGCAAAATCAGCAAGGTCATCCGGACCATTTCCGGGATTGCCGGGAAACAGAAGTCCACAATTGCCAATTTCCCATTATTACTGACATCAGCGGCAATCCGGCAGACTGAGAAACAGAGACAGGAAAATACCCATGGTATGGATTGTATTGATTCTTGCGGGTTTGTTTGAAACCGGCTGGGCCATTGGATTGAAATACAGCCAGGGCTTTACCCGGCTATGGCCCAGTGTGTGGACCATAGGGGCAATGATTGCCAGTGTCTGGCTGCTGGGGCTGGCCATGAAAAGCCTGCCCGTGGGCACGGCCTATGCAGTATGGGTGGGCATTGGTGCGGTGGGCACGGTGATTTTGGGAATTGCCCTGTTTGACGAGCCGGCCGGCGCCGGCCGGCTCGTCAGCATTGCCTTGATCATTGCCGGAATCATCGGGCTTAAGCTGGCATCCCCCTCCTGATCATTTACAGGTGTAACAGGTTACAAAAAAAGCCAGAAACAAACGCGTCGGCCACTGCCGAAAACACCTGTTCCTGACTTTTTATCCTGATTTAAAAGTTTACCGCTGCAGGTTTTCAATCACCGTGGCAACGCCCAGTCCCCCGCCGCAGCAGGAGCTGAAAAATCCATACCGGCCGCGGCTGCGGATCAGGTTTCGCATGGCAAACATGCCCACCCGGGCACCGGAGGCGCCGTTGGGATGACCAAAGGCAATGGCCCCGCCCAGGGGATTCCATTTTTCCATATCCACCTTGTCGCCGGTCTGGTTCTCGAGCTCCTTGATCACCGCCAGGTTCTGGACGGCAAAGGCCTCGTTGCATTCCATGTGATCCATCTGGGAGAGCTTCAGCCCGGCCCGGGAAAGCGCCCTGGGCACGGCGTGGGCCGGGGCAATGCCCATGATCCTGGGATCGCAGCCGTAATCCGCACCTGCAAGCCATTTGGCCATGGGCTCATAGCCCAGTTCTTCTGCCTTCTGCCGGGTCATCATCAGCACGAATGCCGCACCGTCGTTTCTGCCCGAAGCATTTCCGGCAGTCACGGTCCCCTCTTTGCTAAAGGCGGGCGGCAGCTTGGCAAGGGCTTCCAGGGTTGTCTCAAACCGGGGATGCTCGTCTGTGTCAAAAACCACTTCAGGTGTCTTGCGCGTGGCCGGGAAGGTCACAGGAACGATTTCATCTTTGAAATAGCCGGCCTCCATGGCGGCTTTGGCCCGCATCTGGCTGTTGCAGGCAAACTCATCAGAAGCCTGCCTTGAAATATTATACATTTGCTGCAGATTTTCCGCGGTCAATCCCATGCCAATGCATTCTTCCGGTACAGGAGAAAGCTGCTGCTGAATCGGCATGGGCGGGATGAGCTTATAGGGCGGCGTTGACATGGAAAACTTTGCCGCCACCTGGCTGTAGGATTCCATGCCGCCGGCAATCACGATATCAGCCTGACCGGCGAACATCTTCCATGCGGCATGATTGATGGAATCAATGGCAGAGCCGCACTGCATTTCCACGTAAGAGGCCGAAGTCTCATATGGAAGGCCCGAATACAAGGCAGCCCATCGGGCCGGGTTCAGCGCATGGGAGCAATGGGCCGCCGAACCGGCCATAACAGTGTCCACATGGGCTTTTTCGGCAATCCCGGTTTTGTCCAGCAGCCCTTTGAGGGCAATGCCGCCGAGCTTGGAGCAGAAGATATCCCGGAGGGTACCCCCCATGCGCCCGAAGGCCGTGCGCACACCGTCAACAAAAACAATTTCTCTTTCAGTCATATTGACTCCTTTGATTCAATATAGATCCAGACGCTGCCGCCGTTTTCGAACAGCTATTTCTTGTCGGAATAATCATACCAGCCCTTGCCGGTCTTCTCACCGTATTCACCTTTGATGTAATGCTCCACCACGCTGGGCGAAGGCCGCTGGGCGGGATCGCCGGTGGCCTTAAAACTCTCCATGGCCATGGTGTAGGCCAGATCAATACCGGTGAGATCGTTTAAACGAAAGGGGCCCATGGGATGGCCGGCGCCGTAGACGCACGCCTTGTCAATGTCTTCCACAGAGGCCACGCCCATGTCCAGCAGCCACAGGGCTTCGTGATTAATTGCGCGGAATATGCGATTGAGCAGAAATCCATCCACTTCCTTTTTCAGGTGCACGGGCACTTTTTCCACGTTCCGGCACAGTTCCATGGAGATTTCCACTGTTTCATCGCCGGTATGGGGTCCCTGGACCACTTCCACCAGCTTCATGACAAGGGCGGGATTGAAAAAATGCAGATTGCACACTTTTTCCGGCCGCTTTGTGACATCAGCGATTTTGGAGCTGACAATAAAGGAGCTGTTGGTGGCCAGAATGGCATGATCCGGTGTGATCCGGTCCAGGTCGGCAAAAATCTTTCTTTTCAGGTCCAGCACCTCGAGCACGGCCTCAATCACATAATCGGCCTCTTTGGCCGCATCTTCGAGGCTCTGGGTAAAGCGGATGTTGTCCCTGGCCTGCCTGGCCTGCTCCTCGGTGAGTTTGCCCTTTTTGACCCGGCCGGGCAGATAGCTGTCCACAAAGGCCTCTGCCTTTTTGAGCACATCTTCCTTGACGTCGGTGCAGACGGTTTTATACCCCTTGATGGCGCACAGGGTGGCAATCTGATGCCCCATGTTGCCGGCCCCGACCACGGTAATGTTTTTTACGTCGTCAATGTTCATAATGCCTCCTTCTTCAATGTTTGCGGTTTATAGGGTTTGAGAAAAGATTTAATTTAAACAGCCAAAACTTGCATCGGTCAACAGTTTTATGTGTGAACATGAGCAAAAATATCTGAACAGTCATTTCATTGAAAAAACCCTATTGCAGCCTGCTTTGTCCGGGCCTGTGTGCCGGACTTGAAAATCTGCCGCTGTTAAGGTATTGATAAAAGGAAACAGCGTTACACAGCAGGCCGCCGCGTTTCGGGAGCGGCGGCCCGTGCCGTCTTACTTCGGACCGCCAGGATCACAGGGAGAGCTCATGAAGGAAAAAACCAGAGAAAACGTATACACCGCATTTATCGGAGAGGCCAAGGCCTACTTCAGGCTTTTGGCGTATGCCGAAAAAGCCGAGGAAGAAGAAGTACCCCAGATCGCGCTTTTGTTCCGGGCTGTTGCCGAAGCCGAGCGGGTACATGCCACCCGTCATTTAAACCTGGTCAAGGATCTGCTGGTCAAGGACACGGATACCAACCTGCTCGATTCATTCAAACGCGAACAATCCATCAGTGAAAACGAGTATCCGGAAATGATCAGGGCCGCGGAAGACGAGGGCGAAACTCAGGCAGCCACAACATTCAGCCATGCCAGGGATGCAGAGGCCTATCACGCCAAACTCTATGAGCGCGCCCTTTACCAGGTGATCAAAAACACCGTCAAGGCCTATCAGGTCTGCCAGGTCTGCGGGTATGTCACAGACAAAAAAGCCCCGGAGAAATGCCCGGTTTGCGGGGCTCCCAGAGAAAAATTCAAGACTGTTGAATAAAAACACGGGACAAGCAAATCCAAAACATCCCGATGTGCGGGAGAAAGGCAGGATCGTATGACAATGATGAAAAAAATCCAACCCGCAGAACGCTTTATGGGACGGCTCACCCACGGTGCGGATCTGCTCGATGAAATCACCGCCCTGTGCAGGGAAAAAAACATCCGGCTCGGGCGCCTGGAGGCCATCGGCGCAGTCCAGCGGGCCCGGCTGGCCTATTATGACCAGAAAACCCGGGAGTACCAGTTTTTCACCCTGGACCAGCCCCTTGAGATCGCAAAGCTTTCCGGCAATATCTCCATAAAAGACGGACAGCCAATGGTCCATGCCCATGTCACCCTGGCTGACGGAGCCGGAAACGCCTACGGGGGCCACCTTGCCCAGGGCACCGTGATTTTTGCCTGCGAGCTTATTGTGGAACGTTATGAAGGAACGGTTTTTGAAAGAACATATGACGAGGAAACCGGCCTTCCCCTTTGGGCCACAGATAAGTAACCGGCAGGCAAAAAGCCCGTAAAACACCAGCAGGTCTGCCCCGGGCAGCCGGCCGGTGACAGGAATGCCATGAGATTCGCCCTGTTTGCCCTTACCATGACCGGCATCATGCTGATGATGCATTATGCGGTGTTCCGCAGCGCCATTGCATTTTTCCGGATCAGCCGCCCGGAGATCCGGTACCTGTTGTATGCCGCCATGGTCCTGTTGAGTTTTTCTTTTATCACCGCTTTTGTGGCCATTCACTGGCGGCAGAATGCGTGGACCATCGCTTATTACCGGTTTGCAGCAGTTTGGACCGGTTTTTTGATCCACAGCCTGAGTGCTGCAACCGTTGCCTGGATTGTGCTGGGCATCAGTCGGCTGGCCGGGGTTAACCTGCCGGTCAAAGGCATCGGCACGGTTATGCTGGCCCTTGCGGTCACGGCTTCGGCCTATGGCATCTGGGCGGCGTTTCATCCCGTGGTCCGTTATGTGTCCGTGCCGGTTGCCGATCTGCCCGAAGCCTGGAAAAACAGCAAAATCGCGGTGCTTTCCGATATGCACCTGGGGCTGATGCACCAGCAGGGATTTGCCCGGCGCGTGGTCAATATTATCAACAGCCTGCAGCCGGATCTGGTGCTGATCACAGGAGACCTTGTCGACGGCATGGGCGGGCCCTATAAAGATAACCTTACGCCCCTAAACGATTTGAAAGCCCGGCACGGGCTGTTTTTTGTCACAGGAAACCACGAGCATTACGTGGGCATTGAAAAATCATTGGGGCTGATCCGAAACACGCCCCTGCGGATTCTCGACAATGAAGCCGTGGCCATCAGGGGTCTTGAACTCGTGGGAGTCAGCTACCCGGGCATTGCCGGTGTTGACGGGCTGGAAAATTTTTCACAGACAAAAACACCCGGAACAGTGCGGATTGTGATGTTTCATACACCCACGGAAATGGGCTTCCATGAAGATTCCACCAGGGACCGGCATCTAGCCAACTACTGGATGCCGGACACGCGTTTTATCACCAACCGTGAACTCAGCGCCGATCTGCAGATCTCCGGTCACACCCACGGCGGCCAGATTTTTCCCATGCAGTTTCTGACCCGCTGGCTTTATCGGGGCCATGATTACGGGCTGAAAAAAATCAACGGGTTATACCTCTACACCACATCCGGCACCGGCTCCTGGGGCCCGCCCATGCGAACCGCGGGCCGGCCGGAAATTGCCGTGATCCGGCTTGTCAAAAAAAGGGGAAAATGATACAGGACAAGAAATGACAATCAATCAGCGCATATACCAATACGCAGCCGGTACAGCCGCAGCCCATCAAATAAAAGATGTGCGCATCGGGCTGGGATACACTGCAGTAATGATCGAAAACGGCCGGACCGGCCTTGCTGCCACACCCAAAACCCATCTGCACAAGGGATGCACGGTGTTTACCGGCATGCTCCCCCTGATTGACAAAAATGCAGACCAGCTGCTGGCCCTTGTCAATTCCGATGATCCCATTGAAACCGCCGTGGGACTGGCCACGGCCAACGCCCTGGTCAACACCCCGAACGCAGATCTGGATACCGGGGATGTGCTGACAAAGATCCGGGTCACAAGCAGTGACCGGGTGGCCATGGTGGGCCATTTTGCCCCTCTGGTCAAGCCGATCCGGGATACGGGAGCGGAGCTCAACATATTTGAGCAGATTGCCGCACCCGCCCGGGGCATGCACCCGTCATCGGAAATTCCCCGAAAGCTGCCCGAGTGCACGGTCTGTTTTCTGACCGCCACGTCCATTATCAATCACAGCTTTGATGGTCTCATCGGCCACGCCCGCAACTGCCGGGAGGTGATTCTGCTGGGGGCCTCCACGCCCCTGATCACCGAAATTTTTGCAGACACCCCGATTACCGGACTTTCCGGAGTCATTGTCACCCGGACTGAAGAACTTCTCCACATTGTCAGCGCAGGCGGGGGTATGCGCCGGTTTAAAGGCGTTATTGAAAAGGTTAATCGCCAGCTCAACCCACCGGAGCAAAGCTCTGTGGAAAAAGGAAACAGCGCATTTGTCCCGCCGAATCCGAAAATGGCTTGAAAACAACCTGATTTCCAGAGACCGGCTCCGGGGCGAACGCATTCACAAAATGTTCGGAGAGCGCCTCTTTGCAAGGGAAATCTGGCACATTGACCGCTATACCATATCCAGCGGACTGGCCCTGGGCCTGTTTGTGGCCTTTACACCCACCATTCCCTTCCAGATGACCATTGCCGCATTTTGCGCCATCTGGCTGCGCGTCAACCTGCCCGTGGCCCTTGCTGCCTGCTGGATCACCAACCCCCTGACCATTGTTTTCTTTTACAAAATGGCCTATAATCTTGGCTACCAGAGCCTCGGCAACCTTCCGTGGATGTTTTCGGGTTTTGTGGAAAAAGAGCAGCTGGGCATCCGGGATATTTTCGCCAAAGCCGTCTACCTGTGGACAGGCGGTGTATTGCTCGGATCTGTTGCCGCCCTGGCCGGTTACGGATTTGTCCGGACTGCCTGGTATCTTGCATCCCGGAAAGAGAAAAAATAACTTCCCGCATCTTTTGCACAAATTGCCCCACCACGGTTTGACACGGTTTTGGGCGCCTGTTATGATAAATATCAGTGTGTGCAGAATCCATTCACCCCAATGCCGGAACAGTCGCCATGGCTGAACACCTGTATCTCCAAAACACCATGACCGGGAAAAAGCAGCGGTTTGAGTCCCGCCATGGGGGCAAAGAAGTCAAATTGTTTACCTGCGGGCCGTCCATATACAACTGGCCCCATATCGGCAACTACCGAACCTTCCTGTTTGAAGACATTCTCCAGCGCTACCTGCAATACCTGGGATACACGGTAAACCGGCTGATCAACTTCACGGACATGGAAGACAAGGCCATTTACCGGGCCAACGAACTGGGCATCAGCCTTGGGGAGCTCACCGGCCCGGTGGCGGACCGGTTTTTCAAAGACTGCCGGAAGCTTAACATCGGCCTGCCCGAAACCATTGCCCGTTCCACCACCTGCGTGGATCAGGCCGTGTTTTTGATCCAGCGGCTGCTCGAAAACAACATCGCCTATTTCCACAAAGGTGATGTTTTTTTTGATCCCCTTAAATTCAAGGGTTTCGGCCGACTCTACGGCCTGGACATGTCCGGGTGGCCGGCCCAAAAAATCCGGTTCAGAAAAGACACCTACCCGGGCCAGCGCTGGAACCTGGGCGATTTTATCCTGTGGAAGGCCTGGCGCAAAGCAGACGGGGATATCTTCTGGCAAACACCCCTGGGAAAGGGACGGCCCGCATGGAACGTTCAGGACCCGGCCATGATCACCGAACATCTCGGCTATGAACTCGATATCTGCTGCGGGGGTATTGACAACCTTTATCGCCACCATGACTACAACATCGCCGTGGTGGAAGGGGTATCGGGCAAAACCCTGGCCCCTTTCTGGCTCCACGCCGGCCATGTGCGTATCCGGGGCGCCAAGATGTCCAAAAGCCGGGGCAATATCGTTTATGTCACAGACCTGCGCAGCTTGGGCTACCATCCCCGCCATATCCGTTTTTTCCTGATCCACGGCCGATACCGGGACAATCTGAACATGACCCGGGACCGGCTGGACCTGGCCCGGGGCCGGGTGGAAACATTCCGGGAAATGGCCGGGCGGTTAACAGCCCAGACAAAGTTTGCCGCCGCATCAGATCCCGAAGCCAGGGCCCTGATCCGGGACCTGCAAACCGGTTTTGAAAACGCCATGAATGATGACTTAAATGTCAAAGACGCCTTTGACAGCCTCTACACCACCCTCAGCCGACTGGCAGAAAAAGCCGCAGCCGGACATCTTGCCCAAAAGGACGCACAAACCGCACACAGCCGCCTCCGGGCCATAGACCGGGTACTGCACCTGCTCTGAAAACCTGCTGCCCCTCCCCCCCCCCCTTCTAAGTAACATCAAAAAAGTTGCTGTTCGTGCCTGGTTTTATGGTTTTCGCATGAGCTGGGTCGGGTGTGGTTTGTTTGTCTGCGGCTCGGTTTCGGCGATCGTCCCGGGGCTTTGGCTGGAATTTTAAAAACTCGGGCTGATCGCCCTCAGACAGTTTAAAATTCCGGGCGCCAAAGCCCCGGTCCGATCTTATGCCGAAACCGCGCCAACGCAGCCAAACAAACCACCCCCGCCCCGGCTCATGGCCAGCGCACTGGAAATATGTAACAGCAATTGTTTTTTACCGGGAGGTCCTTTGAATTTGAATACTCATCTGGAGTTGATCGGCCAGGAGAGGTGTTTTTTTACGGGGGTATCGAAATTGGGCCTGGTCCCAAGGAAGCCCGAAGGGCGGGTGCGGGTTTTTGAAGCGACATTGAGGGTTTTTGCGGGAAAATTCAGTCAAAGTCTGTGCCGGAAAAATTTCAAACGGCTTGAAACCGTGAGGCTTTGGCTAAATCCGCAAAAACGATCAGGAGCAAAAAAACCCGGGCCAGGCCGCAGGGCTTCCTTCCTGACAAACTTCCAGGCGATCTGAAAAGCTTTTATGACAGGAAAAACCCCACGGCTCCAACGTCTTCCGGGACGATGGTCTTCCGTGGGGCTCAGGACGGATTGTCTTCGCCCGGGTCCGGGGGATCCATGCCCCTGGCCCGGGTGATTTTGCGTACCCCGTATTTTTCCCAGATGGCATCCATGGCAGTGTCGATTTTTTCCCATTTTTCATGCAAAGAACCCTCTTGTGTAAACAGGGACTGCTGCACCGGCGTGCGCTCATCTGCCAGGTCCGCCGCCCCCAGCCCCACCAGGCGCACGGGTTTTTCAAAACTGTAGGCATCCAGCAGATCCGCACCGGTGCGGTATAACACAGCCGAGCAGTTGCCCACTTGTCCCAGGGGCGCCTGGCGGGTGACCTGGGTGAAATCCGAATGCTTGACCTTGATGAAAACGGTTTTGGCCCGCAGGCGGTGACGCCGCAGCTGCCGGCCCACATCTTCGGCATGGGCCAGAAGATGGGTTTTGAGTTCGTTTTTATCCCGGGTATCAGCGGCAAGGGTCTGCTCCGAGCTCACGGATTTCACCGGCCGCACCGGGCTGACCCGGCTGCGGTCAACACCGGTTGAAAGCTCATGGAGCCGCGTGCCGAAACTGCCCAGATGCCGGACCAAAACAGCCTTGTCATAGCCGGCCACATCCCCCAGGGTGGAAATGCCCATACGCTGCAGTTTTTCCCCGGCCACCCGCCCGACACCGGGCACTTTCTGCACCGGCAGGCTGTAAATAAAATCGGCTGTTTGTTCCGCAGAGATCACCACCAGGCCGTCGGGCTTTTCCAGATCCGATGCGATCTTGGCCAAAAACTTCAGGGGCGCGATGCCCACCGAGCAGGTAAGGCCCGTGTCCTGCCAAACAGACTGCTTGATCTGCGCACCAACAGATTCCGGATCTCCCAGAAGGCGGGTGCATCCCGTGATATCCAGGTAAGCCTCGTCTATGGACACCGGCTCCACCAGCGGGGAAAATCCGGACAAAATCTCCATGATCCGCCGGGAGATCTCCTTGTAGCGGCGGGGCCGGGGGGAGAGAAAAACGCCTTCGGCACAAAGGCGGCGGGCCCGGTACATGGGCATGGCTGAGCGAACCCCGTATTTTCTGGCCTCGTAGCTGGCCGCAGACACCACCCCCCGGTCCCAAACGCCGCCCACGATCACGCATTTGCCGGCCAGCGCAGGATCATCTTTTTTTTCCACTGACGCGAAAAACGCGTCCATGTCAACGTGAACAATCATGGCCCGGGTCTTTATTTTTTCTCTCAATCAACAAACAACGGCACAGGGGCAAACTCCACCACGTCCACCAATCCCTTGTCCGTAAGCCGAAGTTCCGGAATCACGGGCAGGGCCAGAAAGGAAAGGGCCATAAACGGATCCGCCAATGCACAGCCCAGATCTGCAGCCGCCTGGTTGAGTTTTTCAATCCTGTCCTGCACCGCAGAAAGGGGCTGATCCGACATAAGCCCGGCAATGGGCAGGGCCAGAGACGCGGCTGTCTTTTGATCCGCAGCCACGGCCAGTCCCCCGCCCATGTCAATGACGGCCCTGACAGCAGCACGGATGTCTGCGTCATCCACGCCCGCGGCAATGATATTGTGGGAATCATGGGCCACGCTGCCGGCAATGGCCCCGGAGCGCAGCCCGAAGCCGGAGACAAAGCCCAGGCCGATATTGCCGGTGGCCTTGTGACGCTCCACCACAACCAGCTTGATCAGATCCCGGCCCGGATCAGACACGGCATGCCCGTCTTTTATCCGGGCATCCAGGATCCGGCTTTGTGTGGTAATCTGGCCGGAGCAAAGGCCAATCACCCGGAGCTTTCGGCCCCGGGCGGGGATCGCAAAATCCGGGTCGGTATCGCCCACATTCATGGAACCCGGGTAGCTGGCGGGCTCAGCCCCGGGATCGGGGAAAACCGCCTCCCCGTTTTCTGCCGCCAGCATCCCGGCACAATAAACCAAAGAAATCTCAAAGCGCTGCAGATCCGGTACCACCACCAGATCGGCCCGACGGCCCGGGGCAATGGCCCCCAGCCGGTGCAGGCCAAAGTAGGCAGCCGGGTTGATGGTGGCCAGAGAAACGGCCGTGACCGGATCAAGTCTCCTTTCCACGGCCCGCCTGATAATATGGTCAATGCTGCCCTGATTTAAAAGATCCTGAGGATGGCGGTCATCTGTGCACCACATGATCCGGCCGGCGGTTTTGTCATTGACAATCGGCAGCAGGTCATCGAGGTTTTTTGCGCCCGTGGCCTCCCGAATCATGATGTGCATGCCCAGGCTTAGTTTTTCCATGGCCTCTGCGGCAGACACGCATTCATGGTCGCTTGTGATGCCTGCGGCCAGGTAGGCCGCCAGGTCCTTTCCCGAAAGCCCCGGGGCATGGCCTTCGACGGTTTTGTGATGATCCGCCGCCGCCCGGAGTTTCTCCAACACCCCGGCATCACCTTTGATAACCCCGGGAAAGTTCATCATCTCGCCCAGGCCCAGAACCCGCGGATGGGACAAAAGGGGCATGAGACCGCCGGCGTCGAGCACCGCACCCGCGGTTTCCATGTCTGTTGCCGGCACGCAGGAGGGCAGGGTAAAATAGATGTTCATGGGCTGTTTTTCGGCGGCCGCCAGCATGTAGGCGATGCCGTCTGTGCCCATGACATTGGCGATTTCATGGGGATCTGCCACAACCGTGGTCACTCCGCGGGGCAAAACCGCCCGCACAAATTGCGAAACACTGGTCATGGCGCTTTCAATGTGCACATGGGCGTCAATAAGGCCGGGACACACATAAGCGTTATTGACCGAAACGGTCTGCCGGGCCGGATAGTCGCCGATTCCGGCAATGTATCCGTCTTTTACGGCAATGCTGCCTTTGGAAATCTGCCCGGAGAACACGTTGACAATGCGGGCGTCTGTGATCAGCAGGTCTGCGGGTGCCGCGCCCCGGGCTGCGGCAATCAGGCCGGAAATGTCCATGCAATCCCTCTATGCTTGCTGTTTATCGGTTTGGCCCACCCTTTGGGCAATCCGGCAGACCGCTGCCATCACCGCTTTTTCATCCATGTGCACCAGCCGGCCGTGTTCCACCAGGACCCGGCCGTCAACCATCACATGGGAGACATCTGCGCCGCGGACCGCGTAAACCAGGTGGGATTCCGCATGATACAAGGGATACAGATGCGGCCTGCGGGTGTCAATGACAATGAGGTCAGCGGCCTTGCCCGGCTCCACAGAGCCGATGAGTTGATCCAGACCCAGGCTTTCCGCCCCACAGATTGTGGCCATGCGCACAACGCTTTGGGCATCCATCACTGTTGGGTCCATGGCCGCGGCCTTGTGCAGTTTTGCGGCAAACCCCATGGTTTCAAACATGTCCAGGTTGTTGTTGCTGGCACATCCGTCTGTTCCCAGACCCGCGCAAATACCGGCGGCCAGCATGGCGGGCACAGGTGCGATGCCCGAGGCCAGCTTCATGTTGCTTTCAGGGTTGTGGCTGACTTTTGTGCTTGTGTCCTGGAAAATGGCAATATCCTCAGGACTGAGCCACACGCAGTGAGACGCCAGGGTATTTGGGCCCAGGACCCCCAAATCCGCCAGATAGGCCGCCACGGACCGGTTTTGGCCGATACCGGCGTTTTCCGCCTCGTTTCGGGTTTCAGCCACGTGGATCTGAAAAATCACCCCTGCTTTGTCTGCGGCCTGTTTTGCCCGCTGCAGGGTATTTGCCGAGCAGGTGTAGGGGGAATGGCAGAAAATCGACGAGGTGATTCGGGCATTTTTGCTCTTCCATTGGTCCACAAACCCCAGGGCCGTGTCTATGTTTTTTTCCGGATCCGGGCAGTCCGGGGCCGGAAAATCAATGACGCCCTGGCCCAGCACGGCCCGGATCCCGGCTTCGGCAACCGCTTCGGCCACGAAATTTTCATAAAAATAACCATCACAGCAGGCGGTGGTACCGGACAGCAGCATTTCCGCACATGACAGCAGGGTGGCGGCATGCACGGTTTCCGGGTTGATATGGGCGGCCTCGGCCGGAAAGATATGGCCGGTGAGCCATTTGTCCAGGGCCATGTCATCGGCCAGGCCGCGGAACAAAGACATGGGCAGGTGGGTGTGAGTGTTGACCAGCCCCGGCATCACAATGCCGCCGCAGGCATCAATGACCTGCCGGGCTTCGGCTGGATTGCCGGCCCCGTCAGAACCCACAGAATCAATGCGCCCGTCTTTTATGGCCACGACACCGTTTTCAATGATTTCAAAATCCGGATTCACCGTAACCACCACTGCATTGCGGATCAAAATATCGGCCAACTGCCCCAAAACCGTCCCCTTTGCATGATTGACAAGTGTGGAAGGAAGCCCTGCGGTCGGGCTTTGGTTATTTCGCTCCTGACCGTTTACGGAGTTTTCCGTAAACGCTCAATGTCGCTTCAAAAACCAAACCCCGACCTTGGACTTCCTTGGAAACGCCTCCCCTGGCAAACCCCGGAACCGAGCATGAACAGCAACTTTTTTTGAAGTTACTTAGAAGTGTTTCACCCGGGCTGCCGCCCGGGACCGAGCACTGCAAATAACTTTTTGCCGCATGCTTAAAAGCTTTGATTTTATTCTTTTGAACCTTGAACC
>NZ_JBSRLA010000038.1:0-35557 GCF_055149105.1 Desulfosalsimonas sp.
GGCCCGGTGGCGGTTTGCTCCCTGCTGACCGCTTGCGCGCTCAATGCGACTCGCAAACCACCCCCGGGCCGGCATCATGGCCGACTGTGTGCAAAGTTTGACGCCAAAAGGGGGAGGGAAGCCCAGGGGCGGGATCGGTTTGTAATCGACATTGACCGTTTACGGAAACCTCCGCAAACTGTCAGGAGCGAAAAAACCGACCCCGGCCGCAGGCCTTCCTTCCTGACAAATATCGGACGATATAAAAATCTTTTTACAATGGAAGCGATCACTCATGCAGCATCGTTTTGACGTGGAAAACAACCGGGTATGGGACAGGATCACCGGCCTGATGTGGAGCCGGGATGCGGCACCAGCGGAATTTCCCCTGAACTGGCAGGAAACCTTTGCATTTTTGGAAGAACTCAATGCCCAGGGTTTTGAAGGCCATCAGGACTGGCGGCTGCCCAACAGAAGGGAGCTGTTTTCCTTAATCCGCCACGACCGCATCAATCCCGCCCTGCCCGTGGATCACCCCTTTGAGAACGTGTTTCCCGGGTATTACTGGACCGCCACCACCTGCGCCAGACTGCCGGACCAGGCCTGGTACGTCCACCTGGGCGGGGCCAAGGTGTACCGGGGCATGAAATACGCCTCCTACATGGTCTGGCCCGTGCGCACACAAAACGCATCCCCGCCCTCGGTTCTCCGGACCGGCCAGAGACAATGCTTTGATGAAACCGGCCGGGTTATCCACTGCAGTAACACGGTCCAGGCCGCGTCTGTCTGCTCCGGAAAACCCTGGCCTGAGCCGCGTTTTAAAGCAGACAAACACATTGTCACCGACCTGGCCACCGGCCTGAACTGGATGCGCCAGGCCGATGCCGGCAGCAAAATGGTTTCCTGGCAGACAGCCGCAGATTTGATCGCTGAAATGAACCAGGAGGGTGCCATGGGGTTTTCAGACTGGCGGCTTCCGGAGATACGCGAACTTGAAAGCCTGGTGGACATGGGAACACACAGCCCGGCCCTTGCAAGCAAAGACCTTTTTTCCGGTGTCCGGGATTTTTACTGGTCTGCCACCACGAGCCTTTATGAAACCCGCTATGCCTGGGCCCTGTATCTCAAAGACGGGGCAGTTGGGGTGGGGTTTAAGGAAAATCCCGAATTTTTTACCTGGCCGGTGCGGGGCGAAAAAACGTTTCAAACCTCAGGCCGGCGGGAAAACCAGGCAGGCAGCACTTATTGCGCCTCATCGGATTGATCCAGCAAAGCGCGCAAGGCTGCAGCCAGATCCGGGAAGCTAACCGGCTTTTCCATGTAGCGGGCAATGCCGAGTTCCCTGGCTGATTCTTCCGAAATTTTCTCACTGTAGCCGGTACACAGAATAATTTTCATGTCCGCCCGGATCTTTAGAATTTCCCGGGCCAGCACATCACCGGTCATCCCGGGCATGGTCATATCCGTGATCACCAGGTCAAATCGGTTTGGCTCTGCTGCAAACTCCCGCAGGGCCGCGAGCGGATCACGCCGGCACTCAGCGCGGTATCCCAGCCGCTGGAGGCGGATTTCGTTAAGCTGAATCACGGCATGCTCATCGTCAATAAGCAAAATCCGTTCATTTCCGCCCGGCAGATCACTGGAACGTTTAGGCGCCGGAGAGGGGGCGGCATCCTGCAAGGCCGGGAAATACACTTCAAAACATGAACCGCTGCCGTTTTGGCTCTCCACCCGGATGCCGCCGCCCAGATCCCGGACTATGCCCAGCACAACAGACAGGCCCAGCCCAGTGCCCTTGTCCACGTCCTTTGTGGTAAAATACGGATCAAAAATGCGCTCCAGGGTATCTCCGGAAATGCCGTGGCCGGTATCGCAAACCGTCAGTTTCACATAATCGCCGGGCCCGAGGTCATAGCCGAATGCAACAATTGTCTGCGACAGAGTTTGTGTTTTCAGCGATACGCGCAGGGTACCGCCGTTATCCGCCATGGCGTCGGCGGCGTTTTTGCACAGATTAATGATCAGCTGATGAATCTGTGTGGGATTGGCCCAGATCTGCGGCAGGTCCCTGCTGATATCTTCCCGGATCTCAATATAGGAAGCGATGGTCGAGCGCATCATGCGCAAGCCCTCCCGGACCACCAGGCTGATATCCTGGCCGCATTTTTCCTCCTCGCCCTTTCTGCTGAAGGTCAACAGCTGACGAACCACATCTTTGGCCCGTAGCCCGGCCGCGCTGATCTGGTGCAGACTCTTTGCCGCGGGATGGTCTTTGGGAATTTCGGACTGGACCAGTTCTGCATAGCCCATGATAATGCTTAAAATATTGTTGAAATCATGGGCCACGCCGCCGGTGAGGGTTCCCAGGGCTTCGATTTTCTGGGATTGACGCAGCCGCCTTTCCAGTTTCTGCCGCTCTTGTTCCGCAGCTTTCTGCTGGCTGATATCGCTTAAAAAATTCAGGGTGGCCGGACGGCCTTCCCATTGAATTGTCACCGCCTTGAGTTCCACCCATTTGACATCTCCGGCGCGGTCAATAATCCGGTACTCATAATCCGGCACCGGCTGGCCTTCAAGACGCTTGAGATAATTTTCACGCACCTTTGCCCGGTCAGCAGGATGAATAAACTCAATAAACTGCCTGGAACTGAGCTCCTCGATACTATAACCGGTAAACTTGGTGGTCTGGTTGGCAAATTTCAGCACCCCGTCCTGGATCACGAAAATGGCCTCCTTGGCATTTTCCACCACAACCCGGTATTTTTCCTCGCTTTGCCGGAGGGTGTTTTCCGCCTGTTTTTTATCCGTGATATCCGTATGCGCCCCTGCAAGGCGGACGGGTTTTCCGCCGGAATCCCGCAGGCATGCGGCCCTGCCCAAAACCCAGCGATAAGTACCGTCTTTGTGCCGGAGCCGGTATTCCACCTCGAACTGGAGCGCTCCGGATTCATAAAAGCGATTAAAAGATTCCGTCACCCGGTTGTAATCATCGGGATGAATCCGGTCCTGCCAGTGCTCCAGGCGATTTTCCAGTTCATGGTCGGCATATCCGATAATTTCCTTCCATCGCCTGGAGAAAAACACTTCATTGGTCTGCAGATCCCATTCCCAGATCCCGTCATTGGTTCCCCGGAGGGCCAGCTGAAATCGCTGCTGGCTGTTTTTCAGGGCCTGCCGGGCGGCCTCGGCCTCCCTGGCCCGGGTTTCCGCCTCCTGTATCCGGGTCCGCAGTTCATGGACCATGGTGGAAATGGCCTGCTTTAACTGGCGCATCTCTCCCCTGAAATGCCCGGGAATTTCTGCGTGATAATCACCGCCGGCCACATCTGTGGCAAAGCCCACCAGCCGGTTGATGGGCCCGGTGATGGTGCGCATCAAAAAAACAGTACCGATCAGGGCGATCAGGAAAATAACTGCGCCCATGGAGATGATGGTCCATTTCAGCCGGTTCATCTGGGCATAAACATCATCGATATAAACCCCGGTTCCCACGATCCAGTCCCAGGGTTCAAACAGCCGGACATAGGATTTTTTGGGATGCACTGTCTCTGTAAGCCCCCCAGGGGTTGGCCGGTGCCAAAAATATTCCACAAAGCCGCTGCCGTTTTCCTCCGCCACCTTGGAAAATACCAGAAAAAAATGCCGTTTACCCCCCTCAAACCGCTTTTCTTCGCCCGCCATTCCCATCTGCACGCTCACAGCGGTTTCATAGGACGGATCATCCATGACCTGACCCTCCAGTTCCGGTGCAGCGGGGTGCATGATCATGCGGGGAAATGGTGTGGCACTGTCATTGATCCAGATATAGCCGTTGTCGGTAAAGCGCATGTGACGAATGCGCTCCATGGCGGCCTGCTGCGCTGCGTTCTGGTCCATGCCGCCATTTTCCACCCGGCTCTGGTAGTCGGCCAGCATGCTGCACACCGAATCCACCAGATTTTTTACCGCCATCTTGCGGGAATCAAACAGGGCATCCTGTACAACCGGAAAGATTACGGCAAACAAAAAGATCAGAAAAAGGGCGATGATGCTCAGGGCAATGGCGAGGATTCTTGCAGCGGTCTTTTCCAGCAGGTTTCCGGAAAATGGCATTCGGCTCCCGAAGGTTTTTGCGGTTTAAAAACAGTACCGGCATCAATGTTGCAATCAAAATAAACATACCCGTTTCATTCCAAAAAATAAACAATGAAAAATTGGGATTTACTTATGGTTTTTTGCATGTAGAATAACAAAATCCGCACAGTCCGGCTACAGGGGCCTGCGGGTGAAACCGGCGGCTTTCCTGTCCGGCATGCTTTTTTCGGAGGTGAAATGAAAATACTGGTGTGCGGGCCTTCCTGGGTGGGCGACATGGTCATGGCCCAGAGCCTGTTTATGACATTGAAAGACCTGCATGAAAACTGCACAGTCCACGTGCTGGCCCCGTCGTGGTCCCTTCCGATTTTATCGCGCATGGCCGAGGTGGATCAGGCAATTGTCCTGCCTGCGGGCCACGGGCAGCTGAAACTCAAAAAACGCTTTGAAATCGGCCGGAAGCTGGCAGCCAACGGTTATACCCGGGCCATTGTGGTGCCGCGCTCCATCAAGCCGGCGCTGGTGCCCTTTTTTGCCCGCATCCCTGTGCGCACGGGCTACGGGGGCCAGGGACGCTTTTTTCTGATAAACGACGTGCGCAAGCTCGACAAGACCCGGCTGACCATGACCGTCCAGCGCCAGGTGGCCCTGGGCCATCCGGCTGATGCCCCCCTGCCCCCGGAAACTATTCCCCAGCCGCATCTTCAGATCGATGCCGCCAATCAAAAACGCTTGTGCCGAAAACTGGGGCTGAACCCGGACCGGCCGGTGATCTCCTTTTTTCCGGGCGCTGAATACGGGCCGTCCAAGCAATGGCCCATCCAATATTTCCGGGAACTGGCCCTTCGGCTCACAAAATCGGGCTACCAGGTCTGGATTTTCGGCAGCCCCCAGGACCAGGCCTGCGCTTCGGCCATTGCCGAAGGCAATCCCCCGCACGTGCACGGCCTGGCCGGGCAAACCTCGCTAAACGACGCCATTGACTTAATTGCGCTGTCGTATATGACCGTGACCAACGACTCCGGGCTCATGCACATTGCAGCCGCCCTTGGTGTGCACGTGCAAGCCATATACGGCTCCACCACACCGGCATACACCCCGCCGCTAACAGACAAAAAAAACATCCATTACACCGGAATTGAGTGCTCTCCCTGTTTTGCCAGAAAATGCCCCCTGGGCCACTTCAAATGCATGAAGGAAATTTTGCCGCAAGACCTGGAAGCCTCCATTCAAAGGACGGCCGCACAAAACCCGGCGCCCGAAAGCCGCCGGTAACACACGCCGGCTATACCACGCCGTGCAGACCCAGGTACCAGGAGGCGATTCCGAAATAGATCACCACCCCGCCAATATCGGCCACCGAGGTCACCAGGGGCGCGCTGGCTGTTGCCGGATCCAGGCGAAACCGGGTGAGCAGAAACGGCAGGCTTATGCCCAGCAGACTGCCAAACAGCACCACCGCAACCATGGCCAGAGAAACGATCACCGCCACGTCCGGGCCGCCCCGGAAAACACCGATGAAAGACACGGCAACGCCCATGCAAACGCCAATGGCCAGGGCAATGCCGATTTCCTTTCCCACCATGCGCAGCCAGTCCTTGCGCACCACGTCGCCGATGGCCATGGCCC
Organism: Desulfosalsimonas sp.; assembly: GCF_055149105.1. Classification (NCBI taxonomy): domain Bacteria; kingdom Pseudomonadati; phylum Thermodesulfobacteriota; class Desulfobacteria; order Desulfobacterales; family Desulfosalsimonadaceae; genus Desulfosalsimonas; species Desulfosalsimonas sp. Next base: position 5,683 of record NZ_JBSRLA010000038.1, read on the forward strand.
GCACCATGAGGGTGGCCGACTGGGCCCCGGCATTGCCCCCGGAACCGATAAGCAGCGGCAGAAAAAACACAAGGGCCACCGTGGCCTGGATCGTTTCCTCGTAATAGGCAATTCCGGCGCCGGAAAAAATATTCATAAACACCAGGGCCAGCAGCCAGGGCAGGCGCTTCTGGATCAGCAGCCAGGGGCTTGCATCCCGCAGTCCGATGTCCACCAGGTCGTCTGTTCCCGAACTCTGGCTGATAGAGCCCATCCGGTGGAAGTCCTCTGTGGCTTCCTGCTCGATGACGTCATGGACGTCGTCAAAGGTCACGATCCCCACCAGGGCCTCATTGCCGTTTATCACCGGCATGGCCAGAAGGTCGTATTTGGCCATCTGCCGGGCCACGTCCTCCTGGTCGTCATCCACGTTGGCGCAGATGGGCTCCCGGCGCATAATGGTTTCAATGGACCGCTCCGGCCGGGCCAAAATCAGCTCCCGCAGGGAGACCAGCCCGAGCAGGCGCCTGTTTTCATCAATGACATAAGCGTAATAAATGGTTTCCTTGTCCGGGGCTTCCAGGCGGAGTTTTTCAATGGCCTGGCGGGCGCTTAAATGCGGCTGCAGGGTGGCGTATTCGCTGGTCATGATCGCGCCGGCCGTATCCTCGTCATAGGAGCTGAGCCTGCGGATATCCTCACGCTCGGCTTTTGCCAGCAGATGCAGCAGGGTTTCGCCCCGCTCATCAGGCATGGAATGCAGCAGATCCACCCGGTCATCCGAGGGCATTCTGGCGATCACCGCGGCCAGCATCTCATCGGCAAGTCCTGCGGCGATTTCCCGCTGAAGCTCGTATTCCATGTGCACGAGCACGTCCGCGCAGCACTGGGGGCTCAGGCGTGAAAACACATCAACGGCCTGGTCCGGCTCAAATTCAGAAAACTGGGATGCCAGATCCGCCGGGTGCTCGGCCTCACATAACCGGCGCAGCACATCGTCGTTTAGGTATTCAATGCTCTCGCCGTTTTCAGGCGCAAAGGGATTGATTGGAAACTTGAGGGGTTGATTCATGTTCCGGCCTCCTTGCATAAATCCCGCCCATTGTCAGGCGGGGGCAAAAGGCCGGAACCTATCCGGGGAAAGTAAGGCGGAAATCCGGTATGCCGCCGTCTGACACCAAAGGCGGGTGATAAGAGATCATTTGATTTTTCAAAAAGATTGCAGACTTCAATAAGTGAGGACTACCACCTTCGTCATCCATGTGTGAACTCTCCGTAACGGGTTGACAATCGGGTTTCTGCACCTTTGTGCAAGAACCTGCCATAAGCATAAACATATTTAATTTACTAAAAATCAGATCGGCTGTCAAACAAATTTTGTCCGCACCGCACCGGCAGGCTTTTGCCTTAACAAAGCAGATCTTTCAACCGCTCACTTAAAAACATGATCGACTCGATGTCCAGATGCCCGGTAATGGTCTGATCAAAAAGCAGCCGCACCTCGGCCTCAAATCCGTCTTCCGGCTCAGCATCCCAGAAAACAAGCATGACCGGCACCCGCGGCAGCACCTGGAATAAGAACGCAAGGTCTGCCGTGCCATAATCCCCTGTCCGGTCGATGCCTCCGATTTCCCGGGCCCGCTTGGCCAGGGCGGCCGGGTTTCCGGAAAATTTTTCCTTTAACGGCGCCTCCACATGCGACTTCATGGAAACCACCTTGGACACGGTATTGGGAAATTCCTTAAGACTTTTCCAGTTTCCCGAGGGCTCGGCGCTGCCGCCCCGGGCCAGGTGGATATGCAGAAACACCTGTTCATTGCGGGTGATTTCAGATCCGTCGTTTTTGGTGATGCCCTGCGGGGAAATATAGACCACATCATTGAAATACGGCAGTTCCAGGACTTTTTGCCCTGCCCTTTCCACGATTTTTCCGCCGATTCTTTCGGGCAGATCTTCAATATCGATGGCAGCAGATCCCTGGCGCGCCCAAAAAAGGGCATCTTCGGCCATGTCCCGCTTCAGCCACTTGCCCTGGCTGTATTGCGCCTCCAGCTCCGGGCTGCACCGCCGGATGGTTTCGGCATCCAGATGGGGGCAGTTTTCCAGGGACAATTTTTCAGAAACCACCATGCCCGCAAACGCCATGCAGGAACGATACCCGCAGTCCCCGCAGTTTGTCTGCGGCAGTACATCCCGGCACAAATCTATGACTGAAAGGGCCATATGCCTGCTCCTTTTTTTCAATCCAAAAACCGGTTTGCGTTTTATTTTTGCGCTGCTGTCAAAGCCGGATTATAACATAATCGCATCCGGGCGGTTTTCAAGACCCTGGCAGGGTTAACAGAATCACGAAAAGCTTTTGGCCCTGCTTGGTGTTTGTGAGGAAGAAAGCCCTGCGGCCGGGGGCGGGTTTTTTCGCTCCTGAGCCTTTTTGCGGATTCAGCCGATGCCTTCGCCGAAATTTCAAAAACTCGGCCTGTCGGCCTCAGACAGTTTGAAATTTTCCGGCTCCGGCATCGGCTGAATTTTCCCGCAAAAATTCTCAATGTCGCTTCAAAAACCCGCCCCCGTCCTTCGGGCTTCCTTGAAAACCTGTGCTCAAATTCGATAACTTTGTAAAACATGTTGAAAAACACCCTTCCAGGCTGATCAACTCTTTAGATAGCCAAATACAAAGAACCTCCCGGTAAAAAACAGTTGCCGGCAGATATTTCCAGAGCCCTGGCCATGGGGCGGGGCGGGGGTGGTTTGTTTGGCTGCATTGGCGCGGTTTCGGCATAAGATCGTACCGGGGCTTTGGCGACCGGAATTTTAAACTGTCTGAGGGCGATAAGCCCGAGTTTTTAAAATTCCAGTCAAAGCCCCGGTACGATCGCCGAAACCGAGCCGCAGACAAACAAACCACACCCGTCCCTGCCACATGCGAAAACCGCCACGAACTGATTATGCAGAGGGGGGTTTGTCATTTCTTCTTCAATGCATGTGACTGGTGGTCTGGAGAAAAAGTGTTTTTACGGTGCCATCGAACTTGATCCTTGAGATTTTGAACTGATTGCTTTACAGATAAACAGTGCTGACACAGGATCTGATCAACTTCTTTAAAGCAAAAGGTGCGCCATGAACACTGCCTATCAACTCACCATACCCGTGGAAAATCAACCCGGAAGACTCGCCGAAGTGTCAGGCATTCTGGCAAAGGAAAAATTCAACATCCGGGCCATCACTATTTCATCGTTTGGCAGCAGCGGATTTTTGAACATCATGGTCGATGATCCCAAACTGGCGCACAAGGTGCTTGAAAAAGAAGGCATAGAAACGCAATTAAAAGAGGTGATCGCAGTCATTATTGACGACCGGCCCGGAGGTATGGATAAGCTGATTCAATATCTGGCCAGGGAAAAAATCAATATTGAAAACGCCTATGGATTTGTCCTGGAAAGCCATAAGACCGCAGTGATCGTCCTGGATGTATCCCACATCGACGCCACACGGCGCATCCTGGAAGAAAAAGGATTTAAAACCCTTGGCACAGAAGCCCTGGCCACAATCGAGCCTTTCCACTATCTGAAATACTAACCGGCCAAATTTTTTTGAAAATCTTAAAAATATGCTTGAAAAATCATAAAAAACCCTTTAAATAAAGGGTATTATGAAAAAGCAGAAACCGGCCAAAAAACCGGCCAGAGACATTTCTTCCCTCCGCCCCTACCTTCCCGGCAAAACCTATATGGGCGGGCTAAAAGACCTGGCCCAGGAGGTCGCATCCGCGTCCGCCGCACTTGAAGGCCGGGTAGCCGGCGCCACAGCCGATACCCTGGGCGGGCATTTGCGGCTGATCAACAGCTATTACAGCAACCTGATCGAAGGCCACAAAACCACCATCCCGGACATCGAGATGGCCCTGCAGAAAAATTTCCTTGATGATCCGGAAAAAAAATACGCCCAGCAGCTCTGTGCCGCACACGTGGAGACCGAACAGACGTTTATGGCCGCGTTGAGAACAAACCGGGCGTCAAACATCTGCTCGCCAGAATTTCTGTCAACGCTTCATGCCGCCTTCTATGAACATCTTCCTGCGGAACACCGGTTTGCCCACACCCAGGACGGATTTTCCGACATTTCCGTCAATCCCGGCCAGATTCGGGACGTCAACGTCTCTGTTGACGGCCGCACCCCGCATGGACCCGGATTTGAAGAACTGCCGGTTCTGATGAATGAATTTGCGAAAAACTATGATCCGCATCGATTTCACGGTGATGAACGGCTCATTGCCATGGCCGCCGCCCACCACCGGCTGACCTGGCTGCATCCGTTCCGGGACGGAAACGGCCGGGTGGCAAGGCTTTTTTCAAATCTTTACCTGGTCCTGGCAGGAATTAACCAAAGCAATCTGTGGTCCCTGTCCAGGGGGTTGTCAAGGCAAAAGCAGCGATATATGATGGAATTGTGGGCGGCTGACTCACCTGAAGAAAAAAAAGGTAAACACTGGTTTAGTGAACAACTGCTGGCTGATTTCTGCAACTTTTTTCTTCTCACCTGCCTTGACCAGATTCGGTTCATGGAAAACCTGCTGCGGCTCGACCAGATCGAAGCACGAATCGACTGGTATGTGGACATGCGGTCAAAAAGTGCCAAAAAACCGCTTCGGCCCGAAGCCTCCCGGCTTCTGCGGGCTGTATTCATGCGCGGTAGCATTTCCCGCGGCCGGGCCGGGGAAATCTTAAACATGAGCCAGCGAAACGCCCGCCGTATCGTAGCCGCCCTTTTAGACGAGGGCCTGCTGGTATCCTCATCCCACCGGGCCCCTCTTGTCATCGGTCTGCCGCTTCATGTCCTGCCCTATTACTTCCCGGATCTTTACAACCCGTCGGTGATCGGGGAACAATACATGGAAAATCCCGAATGATGGTTTAATATGCGGATCATCCCGGGCCTGCGGAACAAAGCACAGACCATAAGATTGATGGTTTCGTAAAAAGCTTTGATCTTTTTCTTGACAATCCTGCCGCTTTAACATTAACGTTGACGTAAATGTTAATGTTGTTCTGACCAAAACCTGAACTTCACATCAAAATGCTCGCCCGGCAGAGACCTTGCCGGCACCTGAACCGGAAAATTCCATATGACAAAAAAAGAAGCGCCATCCGATCCAAAGCAGAATTCAAGCCTTCAGGCCCGACAGGAGCGCAAAAATCAGTACCTGATCTCTGAGCTGGCCGAAGAGTTCGGCATTACCACCCGCTCTATCCGCTATTATGAAAAACAGGGCCTGATATCACCCGGCCGAAGCAACGGCAATTACCGCATCTTTACCCGAAAGGACCGGGCCCGGCTCCGCCTGATTTTGCGCGGCAAGCGTTTCGGCTACAGCCTTGAACAAATCCGGGAAATGATCGGCTACTGGAACGCCGAACCCGAAGAAAGCCAGCAGATCCGAAAAAGCCTCAACTATGGAGACCAAAAACTGGCAGAAATCCGTACCCGGATCAAAGAACTCCAAGAACTGGAAAACGATTTGCTGTCGGTAAAGCAAAAATTGTTAAAACGCCTCAAAAGCCTGGAAAACCATCAACGCCCAAAACAAGGAGAAGGAAAATGACGCTTGCTGAACTGCTGGATTTAAACCACAGAAAATTCGGGGACAAAACGGCTTTGATCTATGGGGAAAAGCGCATCACATTCAGGGAATTAAAGGCGCTTTCCGAAAAAAGCGCGGCTGTTTTTCAAAGCATGGGCGTCAGAAAAGGCAGCCGGATTTCCATCATGAGCTTTAACACGCCGTCTTTTGTATACGCTTTTTTCGGCGCGTTCAAAGCCGGAGCCGCTGTCATTCCCATCAATCATAAACTCATGGCCCCTGAGGTGGATTATATTTTAAATCACAGCAAATCAGAGCTGTTTCTCTATGACGGCGCCCTCTCCGGGGTTGCTTCAGCGCTTGAAAGCCAGTCAAAGCAGATTGCAATGGACAGCCTGCCTGAAGCCGCCGGCAGCCAGGTAAAACTGCTTGAAACCATGATGGAATCCGCCGAACCCTACACCCCGGTTGATGTTTCCGCCCACGACACCGCGGAAATTCTTTATACCTCCGGGACCACGGGGAAGCCCAAAGGCTGTGTTCACAGCCATGCCAATGTGATCATGGCGGGCATCACCGGCGCCCTTGCCATGAAAATGGATAAAAATGACCGTCTTCTTACGGCCATGCCCATATGGCATTCCTCCCCTTTGAACAACTGGTTTATGGGCGCCCAGTATGTGGGGGCGTCCACCGTTCTTTTAAGGGAATATCACCCGGTTCATTTTCTGGAAGCAGCCATGAATGAAAAAACAACCGTGTATTTCGGCGCGCCCATATCCTATCTGGCCCCGCTTCAGATGGTGTCCAACTTTGATGATTACGATCTGAGCTCCATGCGATGCTGGATTTACGGCGGCGGTCCCATAAGCGCAGAGCACGCCAAATTGCTCACCGCAAAGTACAAATCCGATAAATTCTATCAGGTCTACGGTATGACCGAAAGCGGTCCCACCGGCACAACCCTTTTCCCTGACGAGCAGGTTGAAAAGGCCGGCTCTATTGGAAAAACCGCGCTGCCGGGTGCAGACCTGAAAGTCATGAAGTCTGATACACAGGAAGCCGCACGGGGAGAGACCGGGGAAATCTGGCTTAAGGCCGCCTCCATGATGGAAGGGTATCTGGATAATCCAGAGGCCACAAAAGCGGCTTTTGAAGACAACTGGTACAAAACCGGCGACCTTGTGCGCATTGATGCAGACGGTTATATGTTTATCATCGACCGCACCATGGACATGATCGTAACCGGCGGTGAAAACGTATACTCAAAGGAAGTCGAAGACGCACTCACCGCCCATCCCGAAATCTCGGATGCAGCGGTAATCGGCAAACCGCACCCGGAATGGGGGGAAACCGTGATTGGCTATTATATCCCGGCCCCGGACAAGGATCCTTCTCCAGATGACATCAAAGACTTTCTGGCCCGGCGTCTGGCCAAGTATAAAATCCCAAGGGAATTTCACAAAAAAGAGGAACTTCCAAGAACCCCCACTGGCAAAGTAATGAAATACATGCTGCGGGAAAAATAGCAACGCCAAAAGCAAACTGAAAACAGGAGGTCGAAAATGTTTGATTACATGATGGATGAAAAGGCCCTGGCCCTGCGCGAAGAAGTGCGGGATCTGGTGGCCTGGGTGCCAAAGCAGATGATTCTGGACATGGACGCGGACAAGATCGTTTTTCCCAGGGAGTTTCTGGCCGAGGCCGGCCGAAGAAACCTCATGGGCTGCCGCTATCCGGAAAAATGGGGCGGCCGCGGCATGGACTGGGCCACAACCGTGATGGTCATGGAGGAAGTCGGGGTCCTTGGCTATATCTTTGCCTGTGTGTTCGGCGTGGGCGCCGAGCTGGTCTGCGATGCCGTGGTTTTGCACGGAACGGACGAGCAGAAGGAAAAATACGTCAAGCCTTTGCTTGCCGGGCAGATATTTGCCGCTGAATGCCTCACCGAGCCCCGGGGCGGATCGGATTTTTTCGGTACCACCACAAAAGCCGAGGACAAAGGCGACCATTTTGTTCTAAACGGCCAAAAAAGATTTATCGTGGGCGCCGAGGCCGCGGATTATTTCCTGGTATATGCCAGAACCAATCCGGATCCCCAGTGCGATCCCCACAAGGCCCTGACCTGCTTTCTGGTGGACAGATCCGAGGGCGTGGAAACAGCCTACCAGTACGGCCTGATGGGATGCCGGGGCGGCGGTGCGGGCCGCGTGGTATTCAAGGACGTAAAAGTGCCAAAGGAAAATGTGCTCGGAGAGGTGGGCGCGGCCTACAAGGTATTTAACACCATGATGATCCCCGAGCGCCTGGGCACCGCAGCCATGACCATTGGTGCGGCCCGCCCGGCCTTAGATATTGCCACCGGCTACACCACCCGCAGAAAGGCCTTCGGCCAGACAATCAACTCCTATCAGGGGGTGTCTTTCCAGGTGGCCGAAGCCGCCATGCTCCTGGATGCCTCCCGGGCCATGTGCCATGCCACGGCCAGGGCAGTGGACAGCAATGCCCATCCCAGGCGAATCCGCAGAATGGTTTCGGAAACCAAGAAATTTGTCACCGAATCCTGTCAGAAGGCGGCCCATAACACCATGCAGGTCATGGGCGGCATCGGCTACACCAATATTTTTCCCATTGAACGCATTGTCCGGGATCTGCGGCTGGCCTCCATCTGGACCGGCACCAACGAGGTTATGTCCCTGATTATTGCATCGGAATGGTACAAGGAATATTTTACCAAAAAAGGCGTCACATCAGAGCGCGACATGGAGGAAATCGCCGCACAGGCAAATTCGCCGGAGGAAAAAATCTACGAATAAACAAGCAACCATGCCAGGGGGTAAACCGATGAAGATTGCATTTATTGGTCTTGGGATTATGGGAAAACCCATGGCCCGTAACCTGCTCAAACATGACAACGCCATGCTCACTGTGTTCAACCGATCCCCGGAACCGGCACAAGAGCTTGAAAAAGCCGGCGCCGGCCGGGCCGGTTCACCTGCAGAGGCTGTGGGCAAGGCAGATGTGGTGTTTACCATGCTATCATCTCCGGATGTCGTGGAGTCGCTTGCCTTCGGGGAATCCGGGTTTATTGACGCAATGGACCAGGGGGCGGTCTGGGTGAACTGTTCAACGGTAAATCCGTCTTTTACCCGCAGCTGCGCGGACCGGACCGAACAACGGGGTTTAAAATTCATTGATGCGCCCGTGGCGGGAACCAAAAAGCCTGCACAGGACGGGGAGCTGACGTTTCTGCTCGGAGGTGAAAAAGACGATATTGAAAACCTAAGGGCCCTGTTTGAGCTGATGGGCAAGACAATCCTGCACGTCGGACCGGCCGGACAGGGCAGCGCCTTTAAAATGCTGGTAAATGCGCTGCTGGCGCAATCGATGGTGGCATATGCGGAAACCGCGCTGCTGGGTGAAAAACTGGGATTCAGCAGGGAGTTCCTTATGGAAACACTGCCCGGGCTGCCGGTATCAGCGCCTTTTTTGAAAGGCAAGGCCGCGCTGATTCAAAACCGGGATTTTGAGGCCAGTTTTCCCCTGGAACTCATGCACAAAGACCTCCATCTGGTAGACATTACAGCCTACGAGGAAAATCAGCCCCTGTTTCTCGCCGGTCTGGCAAAACAAATTTACGGCCGGGCCAAAGCTGCCGGACACGGACGAAAGGATTTCGCTGCGATCCACGAGTTTCTGGACAAGGGCGAGTAACCCCCCGGTCCGCTTGCCCTGAAAAATAAAAGAGCTTTAAAGCAGGCTTGGCAGGTACAGGGCGATCTGCGGAAACGGGATGAGCAAAAGGGTGGTGATGATCATGGCAATGAGCATGGGCACAACACCCTTGAAAATCGTGTTTAAGGGCACGTCCCGGGCCACCCCGCTGACCACGTAGACATTGACGCCCACCGGAGGGGTGATCACCCCGATCTGGGTGACCAGCACGATCACCACGCCGAACCATATGGGATCATAGCCCAGTTCCAGGATCACGGGATAGAAAATGGGTATGGTGAGCATCACCAGGGCCAGGGCATCGATAAAGCAACCGCCCAGAAAATAAACCCCGATGATCAGACACATGATCATGGCCGGGCTCATGTCCAGGGCGGTGATCCAGCCGGCAATGTCAAAGGGAATGCGGGTAACAGCCATAAACCGGCTGAAAATCGTTGCCCCGGCCACGATTACCAGGATCATACAGGTAATCCGGGTGGTTTCAAAAAGGGCCTGGACAAAACCCTCCATGCTGAGGTTTCTGCGGATCAGCGCCACTGCCAGGGTGCAGAAGGCCCCGATGCCCCCGGCCTCGGTGGGGGTGAAAATCCCCTTGAAAAGCCCGCCCATGACCAGCACAAAGATCACCAGGGTTTCGATCAGGCCGGATAAAGAGGCCAGTTTCTGGCGCAGGGTGAATTTTTCCCCCTTGGGCCCCAGATCCGGGCGCATCCTTGTCCAGATCAGAATGCTGGCCACCATGAGCACACACAAAAGCAGCCCCGGCAGCAGCCCTGCCACAAACAGCTCGCCAATGGATTGTTCCGTGAGAATCCCGTAGACAATAAACACAACACTGGGCGGAATCAGGATGCCCAGGCTGCCGCCTGCAGCCACCACGCCGGTGGCCAGCTCGGGCTTGTAATTGTAGCGTTTCATTTCCGGCAAAGTGGCCGCGCCCATGGTGGCGGCCGTGGCATTGGTGGAGCCGCATATGGCAGAAAATCCGGCGCATGCACCAATGGTGGCAATGGCCAGCCCGCCGGGGATATGGCCCACAAACCGGTATGCGGCATCAAAAAGCCGGGATGAAATCCCGGAATGAAAGGCAATCTGGCCCATGAACACAAACAGCGGAATCACGGTGAGGTTATAGGAACTGAAAACCGAAAACACGTCCCTGGCTGTCAGATTCAGGGCCGCATCAAAAGATACAATTGTGCCGAATCCCACAATCCCGATCACGGCCATGAGATAGCCCACGGGCAGCCGGGAAAAGATAAGCAAAAACAGGGCGGCAATACCGATCAGACCGATGGTTGTGGGCGTCATTGGGTCTCAGCCCCCCGCAGACGCAGCAGCAGATCCATGACCAGCACCGGGCAAAGCAGGATACACCCGGCCGCCACCCCGTAAACAAACGGATAAATGGGCATCTCCAGGGTGGCGGAAACAGAGTTGCTGGCTTTCAAAACAGAACCGTAAACCATGCTCTGCCAGGCGATTACGGCAAACAGGACAAGGGATACCAGACTGTTGATGCTGTGGATGACAATCCGCGCTGTCCGGGGCAGGCGCGGCACCAGGAAATCCACGGCAATGTGGCCTTTTTCCGCAGCCGTGTACGGCAGGGAAAAGGAAATGGCCAGGGCACCCAGAAAGCCGATGGTCTCATAGGCCCCGGGTATGGAAAACCGGAAGAAACGCAAAACCACGTCACCCGTGGTGACCAGCATCATTAAAACAATGGCCGCTGCAGCAATCCAGTTCACTGTTCCAGCGGCCCTGGCAATATAGCGATTGGCGCGTATAACGGATATCATCTATGGTCCCGGACAAATAAAAACTGTTGCAGATATCAGTTCTGATGGTGCCGTAAAAAGTCCTAAAACGGATGTCACCGTCAACCACTAAAGAGGCAACTTATTGATTTTACTTAACACTTAACCACTTAAAACTTAACGCTGCCTGTAAAAAATACTTTTTACAGGCTTATCAATTCTGTTTTTCAATAAGGCTGCGCAGCAAATCCACGGACTTTTGCCCCTCAAGACCATTTTCCCGGGCATCTGTTATATAATCGTCGATCACCGGGGAAATGGCTTCCTTCCATTGGGCACTTTGCGCTTCTGAAAGCTCAATGATCTCATTTCCCTGCTCACGGGTGTAGGCCAGGCCTTCCTTGTCCGCATCGTCCCATACCTGCCCATGGACCTCGATCCATTCCTCGCTCACCTCGTTGATCACATCCTGAACGTCTTCTGGCAACTGATTGAACTTTTCCTTGTTCATGACCGCAAACATGGTGGTGGTATAACCGATTTGCTGGCAATTGGTGGTGTAATCAATCACATCGCCCTGCCGCCAACCCTTGAGGGTTTCCATGGGGGCAAAAGTGCCTTCCACAACGCCTTTCTGCAGGGCCTCATAGGTGTCGCCCTGGGGCATGGCCACGGGCGTGGCCCCGAGGGCCTGGACCATCTTGGCGCTCAAGCCCGTTGATCTGATCTGCATGCCCTTGAGATCGGCCAGGGTCTCAACCGGTTTTTTGGTGTGCAGCAGACCCGGGCCGTGGGCGTGGAGGTATAACACCTTGACGTCCTTTAATTCCTCGGGATCTATCTGTTGGTAAAACTGGTTGGCCACTCTTGTGGCGGTCATTCCATCGGGATATCCCAGGGGCAGGTCCACGGCTTCCATCACCGGAAACCGGCCCCGGGTATAGGCAAAGCAGGACATGCCGATATCCGAGATGCCGCTGACCACCCCGTCGTAGCATTCAGCCGCCCCGGTAAGGGTACCGCCGGGATACATGTTGATTTTCACGGCATTGTCAGTGCGGGCCTCCACCTGCCTGGCCCAGTCTTCAGCGGCCTTGCTGTGGGCATGGGTGGGAGGGAAAAACACGGAATAGCTCAGTTCAATGGTTTCTGATTTTTCCGGCGCGCCCTGTTTTTGGGCTTGCTTGTCTGAATCATCGGATTGCCCGCACGCGGTGATCAAAAACAGCATGCAGACGGCGGCACACAAACGAAAAAATGTTTTGTTCATGGTCGGTCCCCTTTTTACTGATAGGCAAAATTTGGCTGCAGGTCCTGGCTCAAACAGATTCTGCATGGATATCGCAGGAATCGGTGTATGTGTCAAGTATGAAACATTTCACCATATTGCATTGGCCGCATCACCAACCCAGATCCTTTTTCTTTACCCAGTTGCGGTTGGCATCCTGGACAAAATGATGGCCCTTGGCCAGGCGATACATGCGTATCCGGTTCTGCCGCGCCACTTCCTGCAAAGAAGCGCTGGTCTCGCCGGCAATGATTCTGAAAAGCAGTTTGCGGTCATGGTTTTCCGCGTCCACCAGTTTTTGCACCGATGCCGGCGCGTTTGCCGACACCAGGCCCACCAGTCCGGTCCAGGCCTCGCCCACCTGCCCTTTGTCCTTGGCCGCCATCAGGGCCGGGTGGCGGTCGCGCATGCTGGCGGCCACCTCCTGCTTGGTTTGGGCAAAAGCAGGAGCCGTCATCAGGCCACAGAAAAAAACCAGGACAAAAATCCGGACAACTTTATGGGTTGTTTTCATTTTTTCCCCCCAAAAATATATATTATTGAAGTTGTTTGAGCTCTTCTTCGGTAAATATTTCGTTCATATCCCCCTGAAAGCTCAAGGCCTCGTCCAAAGCCTTTTGCACTTTTAAATTCACGTCCACGGTGACATGAATCGGGGCGATTTCCACCCGGTGAGTGGTATCAGCCGTTACATGATGCCTTGTGCAGGCGCCGGCTGCGGCCATGATTACCACAAGCGCCGCTGCAATAACCGTTTTCATAAAACCCCTCCCTGGTTTATCGGTTTTGTCATTTTCCGCTGTCCTGGTCGATTTTACTGGAATCCTCAAAAAGTACATCCAGGGCCTCTGCAATGGACCGGTCCTTTGTGCTGTAAAACCCCAATACCCGGTTTAAGATCTCTTCAATGGCATTGACGTTGATCACAAGGCTTCCCACCTCCTGGGGAGACTCGCCTTCAACTCCCTTGCCCCGCAGTTCGATCCGGGCTGCGGCATCCTGATTTCCGGGCTCCAGGTTAATGGATAAAAAATGGTACTCAAAATTGCCAAGGGCCTTTTCCAGGCGTTTTGAAAGCAGGGAAAGATACTCGTGTCCGGCCAGGGCATCGCGCACGTAAAGCATCAGGGCATTGCGCCATTTTTCATCTTTGATCCCGAACCGTCCGGTGCCGGGCACTGAATACAAAAAACCCCTGGCGATGCGGATGCGCTCCGGCCGCCATTGAATTGGAACCCGGCCGTGCACCCGGCCGCTGCCAATAATTTTTTCCTCAGTAAGCCGGGCAGCCAGACCGATTAGATCCACATCCTGAAAAAAAACATCCAAATCCGCGGCCAGGGGATCAAAATTCAATCTGGATGAATGGGCTGTCAGGACCCCGCGGTCTGGCAGATGCCATCGGGTTTTTTCCAGAAACAGGCTTTCGGGTTCGATCCGAAATATCACAAATCCGTCTTCGAGCCGCAGCTCTCCGGCCTGCAGCCTTTTGATATCTATGCGCTGATTGCCCGGTGTGGTCAAGGGAAAAAGGTCCCGGATTTGCACACGGCCGTTGATGCCCGCGGCTTTGAGGCCGGATTGGGGCCAGTCAATGTCTCCGTTTTCAACGGAAACGGTCAATTCCGGCTGCAGCACCGGGCGCAAAAGCCGATCCCGGGTTTGGGCCCGGACAAGGGCCGTGCCGGTTACAGCCGGCAGGGCAATGTCGTCATATTGAATCATAGAAATGGCAAAATTGCCGGGTTCTGCGGTTTTATCATTGACAACCACAGGAAGATCCAGGGCGGCATCCCGGATGTCAATGCCGGGCGATGCCATCCGGACCTGGTTGACTTTGGCGTAAATGCGGGTCTTCCAGCCGTTGGGGCCGCCTTTTACAGAAACCGGGCCGGGCAGTTCCAGGCCCTGAAGAGTTAAAAGGCTTTTCGGAACATGGATGTTAAGGGGTGTAAATGTGAATTTTTCCGTTTGCAGATCCACGGACCAGGAATTTTGGCCCGGGTTTTTCTTATTGGCCCCGTCAGACGAAAAACCGGCTGCAAGCCGGCCTGCGGCATCCAGGCGGGCCGCCGGATTGATCCGGATATCCACGGGCAGCATGGCCGCCAGTTGTGCCGAAGTGATCTGCCCCGTAAGATGCCAGTTTAAATCCGCCTGCCACTTGCCGGTTTCCGGGATTTCAGAAAAACGGCTCTGCGTACCTTTGATCCGAAGCGATGCCGCAAACGGGCGGCCCATGTCTGCGGCCAGGGCCAGGTCCGAACCTTTTTCCGTGAGCACACATTCTAAGGAATCAATCTGAAAATCCTTATAAAAAAGTCCGTTTAAGCCAAGCTCTGCTTTGGCATCGTGTAATGTCCACTCATTGTCAAAAAAGGCCCGGGCTGAAAAAAAAGCCCTGTCCAATCCGGCCTCCACACCAAATCCGGAAAAATCAAGGCTGCGGGCGGCGGCAGAAACTTCAAACCGCCCTTGTTGTTTTTCCCCCAAATCAACAGACCAGTTTCCCAAAATTCCCGGGGCAAGGTCCGGATCGGCAATTTTGTCGGGTTTCTGCCAATCTGCGGGCACATGTTGGGATGCGGGGTCCTGATGTGCGAACACGCGAATCTGCCCGCTTGTTTTCAGGGCCTTTAAATCCATACGGCCTTGAATATGCACAGGTATGCCGTAAACCAGGGGATTTAGAGTAAAATGAAGATTGTCAATGTTTTGTGCAGCCAGGGCCGCGTCAAACAACACTGTATGGCAGGTGTTGGAAAAACCGATTTCCAGAACCGAATTGCGGATATGGATTTGATCAAAAAAAACCAGTGTGCTGATCTGATCTCTTAACATCGCATCGGAAAAACGCTGAGTATCCGGCGAGGCAGACGAAGCGGCTGAGGCGGGCACGCGACGGTCCAGGTCCGCATGATATCTCAGGCCGGAGATGCGAACCTCTGTAACCCGGCCCTG
Source organism: Desulfosalsimonas sp. (assembly GCF_055149105.1). NCBI lineage: Bacteria > Pseudomonadati > Thermodesulfobacteriota > Desulfobacteria > Desulfobacterales > Desulfosalsimonadaceae > Desulfosalsimonas > Desulfosalsimonas sp. The sequence goes on from NZ_JBSRLA010000038.1 coordinate 20,987, forward strand.
CATCAGGCTTTTTACGGTATAGCTGAAATGAACAAAATCGATCTCAAAATCCGGGTTGTCTGCGGAGACATCCCTTAGATCCAGGCCGCCAGGGCCAATGGAGACCACTGATATCTGAGGGTTTTCCAGACCTGCGTCCTGCATCCGGTAAGCAATGTATTTTTCCAGGGCAGGCGGACCGAGGGTGAGTGCGCCCACGGCTGCCAAAAGCAAACAGAGCAAAACCGGCACAATAATACGTACGGTTTTTCCAATCAGCCTGCGAAGTTGGGTTTGCATGCGCCCACAGCCCTGTGCCCCTGATTGCCGGATTGTCAGACAACACCTCTATCGGATGTTTTCCAGCATACCCTGCCGGGCCCATGCATTGCAAAAGATTTTTTGTCTGATGGCACAGTAAAAAGCTTTTTACCGCGTCCGCTGTTTGTGAAGGAAGAAAGCCCTGCGGTCGGCGTCGGCTTTTTCGCTCCTGACCGTTTTTGCGGATTGATCAAACAGTTTGAAATTTTCACGCAAAAACGCTCAATGTCGCTTCAAAAGCCGACCCCGCCCTTGGGCTTCCTTGGAAGTGTTCCCCCAGGGCCGCAGCCCAGGACCGAATACTGCAAATAACTTTTTGCCGCATGATTAAAAGCTTTGATTTTATTTTTTTGAACCTTGAACCTTGAACTTTGAACCTTGAACGAAGTTATTTAGAGTATTCCCCCGGGCCGCAGCCCGAGCCCGACCTATAACATTAACTTTCCCTGAAGTTGCTTCCAAGACTTGAATGTGTTTCTTCCGACTCCCTTGGTGTGAAACTTTGCACACAGTCAGCCATGATGCCCGCCCGGGGGTGGTTTGCGAGTCGCATTGAGCGCGCAAGCGGTCAGCAGGGAGCAAACCGCCACCGGGCGGGCATCATGCGAAAATTACAGGACCAGGCAGTGATAAATCAGGCTGATTGACAAGAGACAATAATCAGATTATTATCAAAACAATCAGCAAATATTTAAAGGAAGCCTTGAATGCGCGCAAAAGATTTTCTTTCAGCCACAGACCTTTCCAAAAAAACGTCAGCCACCCTGGATGCACTGTCAAAAGGGGAACCTGAAAAACTCATCATCCTGAAAAACAATTCCCCCAAAGCGGTTCTTTTGTCCATGGAAAGCTATGAGGCCATGCAGGAGGAAATGGAGGATTTGCGCCTCACGGCCCTGGCACTGGCAAGGACGGAAACTTTTGATGAACAAAAAGCATTGTCCCATGCCCGGATAAAGAAAAAATTCGGAACATGAAATGGGCGGTGATCTACCACCATGATGTGGAAGAAGATCTGGAAAGTGTAGGGCCGGCTGCGGCACGGCGGATCGTAAAGGCAATCGATGAAAAACTCATCCACGCGCCTTTGCAGTTTGGAGCCCCTTTGTCCGGCAACCTGGGCAGTTTCCGGAAATTGCGCGTCGGAGATCTCCGGGTGGTCTATCAGGTGTTTGAAAAAAAAGTAGTGGTTTATGTGCTGGCTGTGGGACCGCGACGGGACAAGGAGATTTACCGCCTGGCCATCAAACGAAAATAATTTGCCCGATCCTGCCCTTTCAGGATTGATATCCCCGTAAAAAGCTTTTTACCGCGTCCGCTGTTTGTAAGGAAGAAAGCCCTGCGGTCGGCGTCCGCCTTGGGCTTATCTTGGAAATGTTTCCATAGGGCCGCCGCCCGGGACCGAGCTATAACGGTAACTTTCCCTGAAGTTGCTTCCAAGACTTGGATGTGTTGCTCCGGATCCCTTGGTGTGAAACTTTGCACACAGTTGGCCATGATGCCGGCCCGGGGGTGGTTTGCGAGTCGCATTGAGCGCCCAAGCGGTCAGCAGGGAGCAAACCGCCCCCGGGTCGGCATCATGCGAAAATACAGACTCAAGCAGTGATAAATCAACCGGCACTGTCTTATTTGATTTTTTCAAACCGGTCATGCCAGGCACATGCATTGCAAAAGATTTCTGTGCTTTCATCTATTTCCGGGCATTGGCCGGGATCTGCGGCCTCGTCAAAACAGACCTCCCCTTCCCGGCACTCAAACTCATAAACCTCGAATTCATCATCCGGGTCCTTGACGTAAAACTGCTCACATCCGCATACCGGGCATTTGGCCTGTGTCATGGGTCGCCTTTCTTTTTTTTGCTTAAACAACAACACGGGGCCGGACCATACAGTCCGGCCCCGTGTTGTTGTTTAAGCAATTGACATGAGCGGCAGATTATTTGTCTGATTCAGATTTCTTGGCTTTTTCCGGATCCAACGTCTCAGCATCCGTTGTATCCTTGTCCAGCTTGTCCAACATCTCCTGGCGCCGCTCTTTTTCCTCTTTAACTCTGTCTTTTTCTTCTTCGGCCATGGTTTTCCACCCCCTTTCAATTTAAAAAATAATTCTCGTGAAAAGGGAGTGCAAACTCGCAGAGACACAGGCACTCTCATGCCCACTGACTTTTAAGCGCTTTTTATCCCCCGCAACCCAGGCTCGGGTCCGCAGAAGCAGCTGTTTTACGCACCCGTTTTTTCTTTTTGACCTGGCACAAGAGGGTTTTGTAAACCGGAAATCCGGATATGGGATCGTACTGCCGGTCATCTGTGATTTCATTGACATTGGCCTGCTGCCACTCTGCAGTGCCCAGGGGGCCGCCGCCGCCCACGGGCGCGTAGACAAAACCCGGCATGATCCGGTCTGTGACAAATGCGCGCATGACCACCTGGCCCCTGGGGGTTTTGATGCTGACGCCGTCGCCGGTCTTGATTTTTCTGGGCCCGGCATCATCCGGGTGAATCTGGAGAGCCGGGTGCGGGTATTTTTTGATAAAAGAGGGCACGGCACGCAAACAGGACTTCATGTCCGGTTTAAACGGGCCGGTTCCCAGAATCAGCGGGTAGCGTTTTGCCAGGTCCGGGCTGCTTACCGGGGTTTCATCGGATTCCTCGTACTCCGGGAGCCCGGCAAATCCGTGCTGGTCAAGAACGGTGGAAAAAATCTCAAACTTGCCCGAAGGGGTTTCAAAACCGGGCTGGCCGTCTTTGCGCAGCAGTCCCTGCTCCCACTTGTGAAAGCGCATGGGTGCTTCTGGCAGGGAAAGGGCCTTTCTGTCCGCAGCCATTAGCTCATCCATGGTATGGCCGGACTCATGAAGAATATCCGCCAGCAGTTCATCCGGATTATCGGGAAACAAATCTCCGTAGCCCAGTCGTTGGGCCAGGCCGGTCAAGATCTGGAAACCGGATCTGGCCTCGCCCACGGGCTCGATTAGCTGCTCCCGGTAGCGGATGGTATTTGCGTAATAGCAGTACGAAGAATGCTCAAATGCCGTGGCAGCCGGCAGCACGAGATCGGCGCAGGCCGCATCCCTTGTCATCTGCAGATCCATGCATACCAGAAAATCGAGCTTATCCAGGGCCCGGCGCCAGAGCCCGGCATTGGGCCAGGAGGTGATCAGGGAAGCGCCCAGCACCAGCAATGCGCGGACGGGATACGGATCGCCCTCCAAAATCGCCTTTGGCAGCAGACTGGCATGGGGTTCACCGCCGCAGTAATGTGAATAAACCGAAAACTGGTCTTTTCCAATGGATTTCTCATAACCCGGGGTGGCGATCTGTCTGTTTTCCGGCAGGGGAAACATCCGATCCGGGCCCAGAAAACAGCGGCCGCCTTCCACGTCAAGCTGGCCGGCCAGGGCCCAGAGCACCATCACGGCCCGGATGTTTTGCACACCGCTTTTGGTGTATTCCAGGCCCGTGTACATGATGTAAGTGGCGCCCTCGGCATCGGCGATCTGCTCTGCCAGATCCGCGATGGTCTCCTCCGGGATCCCGGTGAGTTCCGCTACCCGCCGGGGCGGAAAATCCCGGACATACCGGGCAAATTCATCAAAGCCCCGGGTCCAGTTTTCCACAAATTCCTTGTCGTAAAGATCATCCCGGATCATCACATGGGCCAGGCCCAGGGCCAGGGCCCCGTCAGAGCCCGGACGTATGGGAATCCACCGGCTGCCTTCCAGATCCGCACACCGGGTTTTTCTCGGATCGATCACAATGATCTCGGCACCCTCTGCGGCCGCGTTTGCCAGACGGCTGTACATGGCCGGCGGCGTGGCAGTGGAAGGATCGGTTCCCCACACCAAAATCAGGTCTGCATTGTCCACATCCGAATACATGTCAATGTGTCTGCAGCCCATGGTAAGCTTGGGGGCCAGCACACCCAAAGACGTGTAACACGGGGCCCCCACTCCGAAGGTATTGGGCGATCCATAGGGAAACAGGATGCTTGAGGCCAGATAGATTTCCGAACCCTTTAGCTGAAAGGCGTCTTTAAACGCCCGCTCATAGGAGCCTGTGCCGGCATAAAACCCGGCAGCCTCAGGCCCGTACTGCTCCTTTATTTCCAAAAGCTTTTCCGCAATCAGGTCATAGGCCGCATCCCAGGAAATGGGCTCAAACTCATAGGTTCCCCTGGGCCCCTTGCGCCTCATGGGATGAGTGATGCGCTTATCCGAGTAAACGATTTCCTCCACGCTTCGGGCCATGGGGCATAGCACCTGTCCCATGGGCGCACCCGGGTCGGGCTCAAGGCCGACAATCCGGTCGTTTTCATCAAAACTGGCGATCACCCCGCATCCGGGGCTGTGAAAACATAAACCGCAGATACCTTGCCGCTGTTTCAAAACTGACGCTCCTTGGACAATGCTTAATCAGACTTTCTGCAGCCAACCAGAAACTGGGAGGTGATTTGTTCCCAGAGGTTTTCGGTTTTTCGGATTTTCCAGGACACATCGCCCTGATCGGCAATTTCAAAGGGCGGATCAAACACGCCGAATTCTCCGGCAAACATCCGGCGGATGGTGTCAATGCCCCGCTTGCTGTAAGGGCTGCCGCCGTTTCTGCTGCCGCCCAGCCAGCGCTCGGGCGGTGAAAAGGCCGGGTCCCAGGAAAACGGATCAGAGAATAGAAACATGGCATCTTTGGGGCGCAATACCCGGTTGACCTCTTCCAAGTGCTTTAAGGGGTCCGGCACCTTTTCAAGCACGTTAATGGCCGCCACACCGGAAAAATCCCGGCCGGCAAAGGGAAGCGCCAAAGCATCGGCCACGATAAAATCAATATTTTCAAAATGCCACCCGTTGTCAAAGGCCACATGCTTGCGCTCGGTGAGATTGCCCTCCACCACAAGCTCGAAATCAAGATTTTTTTCCCGCACGATCTGCCGGGCCCTGGCAATAAACGCAAAAGAGGTGTCAATGCCGATGACCCGGTCATGGGTCTTGGAAAGTTCAAAGCTCAGGCGCCCAACTGCACAGCCCACGTCCAGGGCATCGCCGCTTGCGGGAACAAAGCTCTGGGACCAGATCCGGTAGGCATCTGTTGCCCGGGCATCGGCCAGCAGATCTCCGAAATGGCTCCACATATAGGCAGACAGCATCACCGGCGCGTTATATCCGTTATTGGCGCTTTTGACCCTGGAAGTTTTTTCCGGGCGCAGATTGGCTATGCCGTCTTGAACAGGATAACTGCGTCCGCAGGCCGGGCAATGGAGTTTCCCGTCAATGATATCGCCTTTGGCCTCGCGGCTGATTTGTGTTTTCAGGGGATTTTCTTCCGGCAGGCAGTCCGGACATATGAGTTTTTCCGCCACCCAGTGCTTCATTGATGCTCCTTGCTGCAGTTGGTTTTCTTTTTATGGGCAGAAAAGCATAGCGCTGTTTGCTGTAATCTGCAAAAAATTTTTCCCTTCAAAACAATTGGCGCCTGTTTTGGTCCAATAATTTGACAATTTGGAGAAAGACGCGCATTGTTTAAAACAGCCAATAACCAAAAAGCTCGATTTCCGGCTTTACAGGCCAACTCCGAATTGATAAAAATAGTAATTATTTTTTTATATGCAAGTCTTGCCTCAGCCCTTTGCAGCGGGCTCAGGAATTGATGAAAAACGAAATTCTCAATGGAGGTCAAAAGTGAAAAACACAATAAAAATCCTGCTGGCTTTAATCCTTGTAGTCGCTCTGATCGGATGCGCGGGACAGACCAGGCAGCAAAAAGGCACCGGAACCGGTGCGGCGGTCGGGGCAGGCGTTGGCGCCATCCTGGGCCAGGTCATCGGCGGGGATACCGAGGGCACGCTGGCCGGGGCCGGCATTGGCGCTGTGCTTGGCGGCATTGCCGGAAACCGGGTCGGGGCTTACATGGACCGCCAGGAACAGGAGCTGCAGAATGCCGTTGCAACTTCCGAGGCCGCCAGCGTCCGGCGCCAGCAGGATGTGCTGGTCACCACCTTCAAATCAGAGCTCATGTTTGACTTTGATTCCGCCACCATCAAGCCTGGCGGAATGAATGAAATTGCCCGGGTGGCCAAGGTCCTCAACCAATACCCCCAGACCCTGCTTCGGGTGGAGGGCCACACTGACCAGGTGGGTCCGGAGGATTACAACCAGCGGCTTTCTGAACGACGGGCCGAAGCGGTCCAAAACGCCCTTATCCAGCAAAATGTGGATCCCAGAAGAGTCAGTGCCATCGGCTATGGTGAAAGCCAGCCCATTTCATCATCGGATGCGGTCAACCGGAGAGTTGAAATCCGGATCACCCCCATTCGCCAGGCCGAAGGGTAAACCACAGGCGGGAAGGAGTTACCTGCGATAGGCTTTGAGAAAAAACGTTGATTTCCAGAAATGCCGGCTTAGCAAAAAACTTGGGCGGGTAAACAGAAAATCCGGCAATACATGATACCAGCGGTAGCCGCATGATCGGAAAAATGCCCTGCAGGCCTTTCCATGGCCTGATTTGCGGGCGGCGAGCCCGGCTGCATCCCGCTGACAGCGCGATTTCATCAGCGGCCGCAGGATGCGGGGGTCAAACCCGCGGCGGCGCAACTGATCCCCGACCCTTTTGTAATTCTGATACCGGCACCGGGCGTCGAGTTGCGACAATACGGGCAGGCTTGCCAGAAAGACCAGGAGAATGCCCTTGCAGACAATCTGCGGCCAGGAATCTTCTGCGTCCGGAAAGCATCCCGGCCCGGCCTTTGCCAGGATCACGATTTCCAGCAATGTGATTGCGTGCAAAAGCAGGCCTGCTCGCAGATAGGTCAATGCTTTTAACGCTTTTCCGGCAAAGCACAGCAAAAAATTTACTCTCCGCCATAGTTGATTGTTCCCGCACAGGCCTTATTTTCTTTTTTAGGATATAGAATTATATCAATTTTCCTTTAAAGGAGAAAAAGGCATGAACAAAGACATCGATAAAGTTATTGAAGCGATCAGCCATAGCCATAAAGACCATATTGACAAACACGGCAGACATTATGTGGAAGTCTCCATTGGAACCGCAGCTGAAAAACTTGGGTTTGTCGATGTGGCTGAAAAATTTAAAACCACCTGGGCCATTGTTCCGTTAAAGGGCCCTGTCTCCGGCATGAAAGTCCGCATTGACGGGCGCACCTTTGTCAATTATGCCCAGTTTGATTCCGGCGTGGCCGTGCCGGGCTATGTGACCCCTGACACGGCTCTGGCTCACCGGCCGTATGAAGCCCAGCACAGCATGGTGCTAAACTGCACATGACGCATCAAAGGGCCCGGAAAAAATCCCAAATGGCATCAGCCGCGTCATAGTTTTCAAGGGCGCGGCTGTTTTTATCCCCGGCCGGCACCCGCGGTCCCGGCCAATCGTGGGCCCAGTCGTAAATGGTATGCAGCACAAGCCGGTGGGCGCCTGTCATCCATTGCTGCACAAAAACGCGGCCGTTGCACAAGGAATGCTTCCCGGCTTCGCCCCGGCATTGGTTCACGGACTTCCAGAACGCCATGCTATCGGCCACCGAGACAAATTCCCGGCTTTTATGGTTGCGGGAAGGTCCTCCGGAATAGGGAACGGTTTGGTCGTTGTACCCGTGAATGATAAGAACCGGAAGTCCAAAGGAAGGCCGGGCAATCTGCTGCCACACACCTTTTTTCACCTCCCGGCTGCCAATTGTGCCTGAAACCACGGCCAGACCCGCAAGACGTCCGGGTTTTTCCCCTGCATACAGACAGGCCAGCATGCCGCCGTTTGAATGACCGGCCATATAAATGCGGTTTGGATCAACTGGAAAACGCGAACACACATCATTTAAAACCGTTTCAAGAAAGGCCACGTCATCAATGCCGTCTTTCTGGGCCTTACCGCAGCAGTGCCCGGCATTCCAGTGCTGCAGAAACCCGAAAAGACCGATGCCGTTGGGATAGACAACAATGAAGTTCTCCCTGTCGGCAAGGTCGCTGAAGCCGGTGAGCCGCTCCATGCTTTTGGCGGTTTCAAAAGCCCCATGCAGCATTACGAGCAATGGCAGTTTGGCGTTTCCGGCTGATCCGGCCGGCCGATGCACCCTGTAGCTGCGGCGAAATCCCATTTCCCGGATATCAACCTTGATGGTCTCGCTTTTGCCGGCCGCCAGACGCTGCGAAGTCGAACCGCTTATACAGGCACAAAAAAACAGACACACGCCGACAGCCGTCCATGTCAGTGTTTTGAACAAGACCGCACCCCCCCTCCCCCGCTTTTAAATGAAAAAGCTTGCGCCCGGCACATTATTGCCCCGGATATTGTTGCCTTCCCTTTTTTCTTAAGCGCTTACCCAAACCTGCCCCGGATTGTTATGCTTTAACCCCTTCGGGGCTTGCGGCCTGAAAGAGATTTCAGCCGGTCATTTCGTCGAAAAGCTTTTCATATACCTGCTGATCGAAACTGCTGAACAAAACAAAGCGCACATGCTTGACCGATTTCAGGCCCGGCAGCTGCTCAATCACCGTGTTGATTGCAATCCGTGCAGCCGGTTCCAGGGGGTATCCAAATGCCCCCGTGGAAAGGGCCGGAAAAGCAACCGACTGCAGGCCGTTTTGTTCTGCCAGCTGCAGGGCATTGCGGTAGCATTCCGCCAGCAGCTGATCAGAGGGATTGTCCCTTCCATAGACCGGCCCCAGACAATGAATCACATGACGGTTGGGCAGATTATGCGCGCCGGTGATCACCGCCTGGCCGGGATCGATGGGCGCCAGCGGCCGGCATTCTTCTTCCAGACCCGGCCCCGCAGACCGATGGATCGCTCCGGCCACGCCGCCGCCCATCAGAAGCTCCGCATTGGCCGCATTGACAACCGCATCCATATCCGGCTGGTTTGCGATATCGCCCTGCACGCATTCCAATACTGCGCCGTGAAGTTTTTTTTGGGTCATAAGCCCAATCCTCCCTTTGTTTAACTTACCAGAAATCCATTCTTGTTTGCATTAATACATAAAATTACCATTCCAGCCGGGACGGGCAAAGCTTTTTCCCTTTCAAATGAAGAACTCCAGATAATAATATGCCAAAGCCTGCAAATATAGGCTGTTCATGAGTCAGCGGGTGCAAACCTTATTGCCGTTGCATTTGAAAATGGGCTTTGACATACACGTTTGCTATACTTTAATCACAGAAATGGCAAGGACACACAAATCGATTTTATCCACCCCCATTAAATACAAAAGGAGCGTGTTTACATGTCAACGAATCAGGCAAAACCCGCAGCCATGGTTACCGGCGGTGCCCAGGGCATTGGCCGGGCCATTGCGGAGCGATTCATAAAAGACGGCATGAACGTGCTGATTGCAGACTGCGACGAAGAAGCCGGCCGTGAAACCGCAGCGGAGCTTGAAGAACAAGGAAATGCGGCTGCTGTTGCCTGTGACGTGGCCGCGGAACCGGAGGTGGAAAATGCGGTTGCCGAAGCGGTGAACCGGTTCGGCCGGCTCGACGTGCTGGTCTGCAACGCGGGTATCACCGATTCATTCGGCGTGCCGGTCACGGAACTGGCCCTGGAACAATGGCGGCGCGTGATTGATGTGAACTTAACCGGGTGTTTTTTGTGCGCCAGGCATGGAGCGCCCTTTCTGGCCAAAACCCTGGGGTGCATCATCAACATCGCCTCCACCCGGGCCCTGCAGTCCGAACCACACACCGAGGCGTATTCCGCCTCAAAGGGCGGTGTCGTGGCCCTCACACACGCACTGGCCGTTTCCCTGGGCCCGAAAGTGCGCGTCAACGCCATCAGCCCGGGCTGGATTGAAACCGCGGAGTGGCAAAAAAAGAGCAGCCGTTCAGCACCGCAGCTTTCCCAACAGGACCACTCACAGCATCCCGCCGGCCGGGTGGGCGTTCCCGGGGACGTGGCCGCACTGGCCGCCTGGCTGGCCTCAAGCCAGGCGGAATTTGTGACAGGACAGAACTTTGTCACCGACGGCGGCATGACCCGGAAAATGATCTACGCCGAGTAGAAAAAAGAGATAACCGACAGATCGGCAACAGCCTTCTCATTGTTCACGAACCGGGAAGAGAACTTTACATTACATCATCTGTAACTCGACAGGCCCACCTCCGGAAACGGTGGCCGACTTCACCGGCAACCCTTTATTGACTTTTGCAGTGACGTCTCACTTCATAAGCGGCACGCTCAGAACAGGAATGCTGGCTTGACGGGTCACTTTTCGAGCGACCGAGCCCAGGAAGTCTTCTATGATGCCATGTCCATGTGTCCCCATGACAATGAGATCGTGTTTGTGTTCCCTGGAGACCTCCAGAATTTTCTTGGCAGGCTCTCCCCGCAGAACAAGGACTTCATCCATGTCCAGGGATAAAGATCCAAAATCTGTTTTCACATCCTCTGCAAATTGGCTTATTGCCTCCTTGGCAAAAACATTGGCCCTTCTCTTCCCGGTAAGGGTCTCCATTGCTTCAGCATGGTGCCGGTTCCTGAGAGCTTGGATTTGGTCTTCATCAAGAACATTCATGAGGAATGGTTCAATGTCACTGTCATCAGCCATAACGTGTAAGATGGTAATACTTGCTTTATAACAGTTTGCAAGACTCACTGCATAAGAAAAAGCTTGCAGAGATGTATCAGAGAGATCTGTTGTATAAAGTATTTTCTTTATTTGAGCCATTTGTACCTTCATTTTATCCTCCTGATATTTCATTCAATAATAGAGAATGATTGCGGCTGCATCATGTATTTTTTTGCCCTGAATCATAAAAATGTGCCTGCCTGCCTTTTTTCAAAAAGCGGTTTTAATCCTTGATCAAAAAGCCGCCCGCGCGCGGGGGCGTGGATCGAAACAATGTTTTTATTGAAATCCGGGGACAAAATATATGAGGACAAAATAAATTCATATACTGTCCCCGGATGAAGAATGGATAGCGGAATTAGTTCTTCCCGGCTTGTTGTTTTTCCTTCTGCCGGAGCACATATTTCTGGATCTTGCCGGTTGCCGTTTTAGGAAGCTCGGCAAACTCGATCTTCTTGGGGGCCTTGTACCGGGCCAGGTTCTCTTTACAGAATGTAATAATTTCCTCCTCTGAAACACTTGTCCCCTGTTTTAAGGTGACAAACGCCTTGGGCACTTCGCCCCATTTTTCGTCATAACTTGCAACAACAGCCACTTCGAGGACATCCGGATGCTTGTAAATGGTGTTTTCCACCTCGACGCTGGAAATATTTTCCCCGCCGCTGATGATAATATCCTTTTCCCGGTCCATTATCTGGACATAATTGTCCGGGTGCATCACCGCCAAGTCGCCCGAGTGAAACCAGCCCCCGCGAAACGCTTCTTTGGTTGCCGCCTCATCCTTGTAATAGCCAAGCATGACCAGGTTGCCCCGCATGACGATTTCCCCGATGGTTTTGCCGTCCCGGGCAACGGGTTCCATGCTCTGCTGGTCCACCACATCCATATTTTTGGAGACAATGTAGGGCACCCCCTGCCGGGCCCTTAATTTCGCCTGCTCTTCCGGGGGCAGTTTTTCCCATTCCTGCTTCCAGGCACAGATGGTGTTGGGCCCGTAGACTTCTGTCAAACCATAGACATGTGTAATATTGGCGCCCATGGACTCCATTTGCTCAATAATCGACGGGGACGGCGGGGCGCCGCCGGTGGCGATCATCAAGGGCCTTTCCAGTTTAATATCATGGCTCTGGGCATAATTGGCCATACCGATTAAAACAATCGGTGCACCACACATATGAGAGACGTTCTCCCTTTTGATGAGCTTGAAGATTTCCGCGGGGTCGACTTTCCGGAGGCAGACATGGGTGGCCCCGACCGCAGTGACCCCCCAGGTGAAGCACCAGCCGTTGCAATGAAACATGGGCAGGGTCCAGAGGTATACCGAATCATAGCCCATGCGTGTTTCCAGGACATCGTCGAGTGCCGTCAGGTATGCCCCCCGGTGATGGTACATGACGCCCTTGGGCATGCCCGTGGTGCCGCTGGTGTAATTAATGGTGATCACATCCCGCTCATCATCAATTCGATTTTCCACGCGGGAGATCTGTCCGGTCTTGAGAAATGATTCGTAATCGGTACCGGAAAGCGGGCAATCCTGGCTTACATCGCAGATGTTGACATAGGCTTCCACTTTGCCGAGTTGGTCAATGAAGGGCTTTACGGTGTCTGCAAACTCATTGTCCACAAAAACCATTTTGCTGTCCGAATGATCCAGGATATAGGCGATTTCCCTGCCACTTAACCGGATGTTTACGCTGACCAGTGCGGCTCCGACCAACGGCACCGCGTAATGGGCTTCAAGCAACGGCGGGGTGTTGGGACAGATAAAGGCGACCTTGTCCCCCTTTTTGATCCCCGCTTTTTGCAGAGCGCTGGCGAGTTGGTTGACGCGCTCGTAAAACTCCTGATAGCTGTATCGCTTGTCATTATAGACGACCGCAGTTTTTTCCGGATAAACCAGTACACTGCGCTCCAAAAAATTGACTGGTGTTTCCACTTCGTAATTTACGGATGCGTCTTTCATAATCCCCCTTTCTTGAATTTCATTTCAATTTCCAGTCCTGACAATTGCAACCGTCGTTATTGCCGGGAAATCCGTGACCGACGGTGTATCATGGGTCAGGCCGGCGACTTTGCCTGCGCTAAGAAGATCGAAAGCAAATACCAGCGGTTAACAACTACTCCTCTGGATTGACCGGAACCGCCGCTTTTTCCAGGCCTCCTCCTAAAATGGGCAATTTTTTAAGAATCAAAAGAAAATAAAGACCCACACCAATGCCCAGTCCCCATGCGGGTCCGAATTTTGCGATGACCATGCCCACAAAAAAAGCGTACCCCTGGCTGACCGGGGTTTTAACCATGGATATGGCAATATAGGCACATGCGAACCCGGTCAGTATAAGGGTAATCGACAATGCAACCGGCAGCAGCGGTTTCATGAAAGAAACAACCGGCACCAGCAGTGCCAGCAGAAAGGCCGGCCAGTACCAATTAAACATTCCCGTGAAAATGGAATCCATAAAATTGCGGCCGGTCTTGTATTTTTCGATGAGAAATACGTGGACCCCGGTCCACATGGGACCGTGCAGCGGAATAAAAGGGCCGGCCATCAACAGATGCCCGATATTTTTGATAAAAAGAGTAAAATGGGTGCGGGTGTTGTCCGCCTCAATGACCTCATCTTTGCGGACTTCAGAGGCCTGTTCATTTAAAGTATTGGCCAGAACAAGGTCTCCAAAGACAAAAATATAAACCATCAGGGCCAGGGGAATTGCCTGGACAAACATGTCTGGTCCCGGCCATCCCACGAAAAAGGGGGAAACCGTTCGGATATATTCACCGATGGCCGGCACATGAAAGCCCATTTTGATATCAAAGGAAAGTTCCCCGAATAGGGGGCCGACCACTGCTGCAACCAGAAAACCCACCAACAGTGCCATACTGGCCATAAGCTTAAAAACTTTGACCCTTTGCTTGGCTTCTGCAAACCACACAGAAAACATGAGAACAATCACGATGGCCCATACAATGGGAAGAGTGTAGGGCATGGAGTCGAGGCGGTCAAATTCAGAGTTAAAAGCCGAGATTGCGCCGCCGAAAATAATGGCCGCCCTGAGTTCCGGGGGAACCCACTGAAAAAAACGTTCCCCCAGCCCGGTTGCTGCAAAAAAAAGAAATATTGCGCAAACGCAAAGCGTCAGTGCTGTCATTGCCTGTATCGCCTCTAAACCGGGTTGAAACTGCCCGAGAAAGACCATGACAAGAGGAAGCGCCGGGGTTATCCAGCCTGGTGCGTATGGTTCACCAAAGATCATTGTATGGGCCACCAACCAAAAAAGCTGGATGAACATGACAGCCCAGGCCAGTTCAAACGGGACGTCAAAATACTTCATGGTCAAGGCGGCCACCACACCGGCGGTTGCCGTGGTCAGCAGCCCTCCCTGAATCATTTCCGAAAGGGAAAAGCCCACGTGAACCCCCGGAATCCGAAGCTTGAACCGCCACCACTTGATTCCGGGCTGTGCCTGATTGTCTTTACGTTGAATCGCCATGACAACCTCCTGTGATAAATGTTTGAAGAAACGTATCGGTTAAACAGGAGGGTATCAAGGCGATATAAGATTGTAAATTGAATGAATTCGGAAAGATATAAAGAAAATAATCTTAAACTGATTTTGAACACCACGATTCGAAAACATATTGAAAAAACAATATAATACAAAACTACATTTTGGTCTTGGCACTACCATGTATTTCAATTTCCAGGT
>NZ_JBSRLA010000039.1:0-60541 GCF_055149105.1 Desulfosalsimonas sp.
AAATCGATTTTTTGTAAGCCATTGATTTTATTGAGTTTTCATCGTGCCGACTTGCCCCGCCCGCCGGTGCGGCGCCCTTAAAAAACGGGAAACTTTAGTAAAAACATTTTTTATTAACAAAAGGCCTTTCCTGACTGTATGGTCGGGAAAGGCTTTCTAATATTTTTACAAACTTTAAGGCCAGATGCAGAATGGAGTATCAGGGTATGCAAGCACGGGAACCGAGTAACTGGTATGTGATGATTTTGCTATGTGCTCTTATCCTTCTTGCTTACAGCAATACATTCGATGCTTCTTGGCAATTTGATGATTTCCATAATATCACAGAAAATAATAGAAACCAGATAGAGAACCTTTATCCCAGTACATTACATAATGTACTGTTTAATGCGTCAAGCAACAACAAAATTTTTGACCGTCCTATCTCGCACTTAAGCTTTGCGTTTAACTGGTATTTTTCTCAGAAAGATGTCTTTGGTTACCATACAATAAATACAACAATTCACATTTTTACGGCTTTTTTTTTATATTTCACAATAGTTTCGCTTTTTAAAACACCAAATCTGCTTGGCACATATACGGGCCGTGAACATTTTATCGCTTTTCTTGCTGCCGTCCTTTGGGCAGTCAATCCTATACAAACCCAAGCTGTAACCTATATCGTTCAGCGTATGGCCTCCATGGCTGCTTTGTTTTATTTGATAGGAATACTCTTTTATATAAAGGGAAGAATCTGTTCTTTATGGAGTGTCAAGCTAATATTTTATTTTGGAGTTTTTCTATCTTTTGCACTTGCGGTGGGATCTAAGGAAAACGCCCTTATGCTTCCTGTTTCACTGTTTGTGGTAGAGTTGGTGTTTTTTAGAGACATCTCTAACCCAAGAACAAGAAAACATTTCATATGGTTAGGGTGCGCTTTATCAGTTGTGCTTTTTGCTATAGGCTTGATGCTTTTTATGAGCAATGGGTTTATCTCTCGCCTTCAAGAAGGTTACGCTAACCGAACTTTCACGTTAACAGAGCGTCTTTTAACCCAACCAAGGATAGTAATTTTCTATATTTCGCAAATTTTTTACCCGATAGCTGACCGGCTTTCCATTGTACATGATTTTGAGATTTCCACAGGTCTTTTTCGTCCATGGACTACATTACCAGCAATCTTGTTTATCCTTGGGCTTATAGGAGCAGCTTTCTGGCAGATAAAAAAACATCCGCTAATTTCATTTGCTATTTTGTTCTTCTTTTTAAATCATGTTATCGAGTCCTCGATTATCCCGCTTGAACTGGTTTTTGAACATCGAAATTATCTGCCATCCCTTTTTCTGTTTGTGCCGGTTGCAGCAGGATTCAAATGGATAATCGATTATTACTTAAATAAACAAAAGGTAATGGCAGGGGTCATTATAGGATTTGTCTCACTCCTAGTTATGGTCCTTGGCATAGGCACATACGTTCGCAATATAGCATGGGCCAATGAACAAACCCTTTGGCGGGATGCGTTGAATAAAGCCCCCCAAAGCGCCAGACCATATCACAACCTTGCAACGGGCTTTTACGCAGAGATTGGTAATTATGATAAGGTAGAAGAACTTTGTGAAAAAGCTATGGGCCTATACGACAGCACGAAACATAAGGCAAAAATTCTATCCCTTGACAATATTGCCAATGCCTATGCCAAGCGTGATGAAGATTATGATAAAGTGATAAGAATTTATAATCAGGTACTAAAAATCGAACCGGAAAGATCGAGAAGTCGATATCACCTATCTCTTGCCTTAATCCACACTGGGCAAATAGATAAGGCCCTTGAAAACATAAACCAATTATCAATGAATCACCCCGATACTGTGCAGTATTTAAACATTAAAGCTTTTATCCTCCTTAAGCAAAATAATCCTAAGGATGCACTCCCGAATTTGAAAAGAGCTATACAAGAAAATCCAGATGATGAAAAAACACTTCTCAACGCAGGGTTGGCCAAACTATTGATCGGGAAACACGAATCCGCAACCCATTTTCTAAGCCGCATTCCTGGTCGCTCACCACAAAAAGCAACAGCTTTGCTTTTACAAATTGAGAACAGTGTGCGTGGCGGAGACACTTCAAAAGCTAAGGAATATGCAGAACAGCTTATAGCAAGGACGAGTCCGCAAAAAATCCGCGAAACCATACAAAAAGCTAACGAGCCGGGCCTTACGTGGCCTATTTCAGAAGAACTGGTGGTACCGGTGATCGCTGAAGTGCTTCAGAAGCAATCCCTAAACATGTCAGGCTTGCTTAAAAAAACGGCGAATGATGAAGGTTAAGAACGTTAAACCCCTCCCCTTTCCTGTCTACTTTTGGGCGGTTGGTGCTGTTGCAGCAGGCGGTCTGGCCAACTCGGTTTATCTTGCGTTCTCCCATTACCGGGTGCATACGGATATTATGTATACCAGCTTTTGTGCGGTATCCCAGGCCATTAACTGTGATACTGTGTCCCAGAGCCCTTATTCCATATTACTGGGTGTCCCTGTACCTGTATGGGGAATTTTCGGGTATCTGGTCTTTCTGGGGCTGGTGTTTTTTGCCGGCACAAGGCAGGCCGGAAAAACCCGGGTCTGGCCGGTTTTGTTTTTCATCGCCCTGGGATTTTGCGGATACAGCGTTTATCTGGCCTATATTTCCAAGTATTATATCCGTGCCTATTGCATCATGTGTATTACCGGCTATGGAATCAATCTGGCCCTTTTGTATTTTGTATGGATCGTCAGGCGGCGGTTTCCGGAAAAAGGGATTTTCAGGGGTGTTTACAAGGATATTGCCTTTTTGTGGGCATTGAGGAAAAAGGTCTTCTGGGTGTTTTCACCGCTTTTGCTGGTGGTTGTATGGGCGCTTTTGTTTTTCCCGAATTACTGGGGCTTTGAACTGCCGCCGGTTTCCGCGGAAATCTCCACGGGCGTCACAGAAGACGGATCGGCCTGGATCGGCGCGCAAGACCCGGAGCTGGTTATTACCGAGTACACGGATTATATGTGTTTTCACTGCAAGAAGATGCATGCCTACCTTCGCCAGATCGTGGAGAAAAACCCCGACAAGATCCGTTTGGTGCACAAGCATTTTCCCATGGACCACGGGTTTGGCAATCCCATTGTGGACTCCCCATACCATGAAGGCGCCGGCAAGTTGGCCATTGCTGCTGCCTATGCCCAGTATGAAGGCCGGTTCTGGGAAATGAACGACCGGTTGTACGATATCCCCAGGGGCGTAAAATCCATAGATATCAAAAAACTGGCAGAAGAAACCGGCGTGAACCTGCAAAGACTATCCGTGGCGCCCCAAATCAAGAAACTGCGGTACAAGGTGAAACGGGATATGACAGAAGCCATTGAACTGGGTATCCGGGGCACGCCCGCCTATGTCATTGACGGCGAGGTTTTCCAAGGCCAAATACCGGTGGAAGCCATAAAAAAAATTCTGGAATAATCCCTGCTGCGCTATTAAAAAATTTTAAGGCAGGTATTAAAAATTATAATAGAATAGCGCATTATTTTGTTATTGAAAATTTTTTGGCAGGCCGCTCAAAAAATCTGCTTTTTTGTTTATTCATATCAATTTCAAAGAATTAAAATCAAAAAAACTGCGTTTTGAACTACCTTGAGAATGCTGCGGTACAATTCTTGTATGGTTTTTTGAATATATACCTTCAATTCTATCACGGCTATGAAAACAAGGAGCCAGTCTCGTGACACTGAAGCAACTTCATTCGATCCCTCAAAAGTCTTCCGGCTTTACCCTGCTGGAGCTCATGGTGGCCATAGCCATTGTGGCCATTCTGGCTGCCGTTGCATTTGGCAGTCTCAACACCCTTGTGCCCAGATACCAGGTGAAATCCGCTGCACAGGATCTGCGGTCGGATTTGCAGAGGGTCAAAATGGAGGCGGTCAAAAGCAACCAGGAGGCCCTGATCACTTTTGACAAGGCAGATGCCGGCAGCCAGGGCGGGTATACAACGTGTATTAACAATGACGGCAATCAAATCTGCGACGAAGCCCAGGGAGACGTCATCCTTGCTCAAAAAACGTTTACTGCCAACAATTACAAGCATGCACTTCTCAAAAATCCGGGCTTTACAAACGGGGAACACTTCAAATTCAACAGCCGGGGCATACCGGTGCAGGATGACGGCTCGTACTTCAGCAGCGGGAGCGTGGAGATAGAAAACGGAAAGGACAGCAACTATACTCTGTCCATTACTGTCAGTCCTTCAGGAAGAATACGGATCGATTAGGAAAATGATGATGATGATGCATACACATGCCGGGATTCGGCTGCAATGGAAACAGGCGGGTTTTACCCTGATCGAGCTTTTGGTGGCAGTGGCCATTTCTTCAATTGTGCTGCTGGCACTGGGCCAGTTTTTTATTTCCACCAACAAGACCAATACCATCCAGGAAAAAGTGGCTGCATCACAGCAGGATGTCCGAACGGTGATGGAGATGATCACCCGGGATCTGCGCATGGCCGGACTTGACCCCACTAAGGATGCGGATGCCGGATTCACTGATAACAGCGACGGGACAAATAGCAATTCCATTGCTTTTGCATTTGATTATTATGATGACGCTGGAGATCCCTACAGTGACGGTGATTGCGATGATGACAGGGAACATGTGTGCTACAGTTTCGATGAAGACAACGGCAAAATCATGTATCGATGGTCAAATGACGGGGGCGCCAACTGGCCGGGCGCCCAGTCGCTTACCCAGGACAACACTATTTCATCCCTGGAATTTGAATATTTTGAGGACAAGGATGCCCTGGACAGCAACACGACCATTTCAGACCCGGCTGCCAACCTCGAAGATATCGAAATCGTGAGAATAACCATCTGCGGGACCATCACCGGGGCATATGCTGAGGATTTGAACAATGAGCTTTGCTTTTCAAATGTTGTCAGACCCAGAAATCTGTAAACAGCCCAACTTGGAGCAACGATAAAATGATCCATGAAACCGAATCCGGATTTACCCTGATAGAGGTTCTTTTTGCCATGGCGCTGCTGGCTGTGGGTCTGCTGGGCCTGGGGTTGATGCAGGGCCATTTTGCCGAGGGCAATGCAAGATCCCGGCAGATTACCCACGCCACCGATATTGTGGCGGACAAGATAGAGGAGCTGTCCAACGCGGATTCCAGTGACACTGATTTGAACGCTGGAAACCACGGGCCTGTTACCATAACGGATTATCCCCTGGATTATGATCTTTCCTGGACAGTTACGCAGGATACCACCGACACCGGGGACCAGATTCTTGTTATTGACATAGAGGTGGACTGGACCACGGGCGGTCAGCCTCACAATATCACGTTTCAATGGGCAAGGAGCACGTAAGGCAAATGAATCAAATACCCCCTCTGAATGATAAAGGCTCGGTTCTGCTGGTCACCGTCATTATCCTGCTTTTGCTGACCTTAATTGGTGTCAGCGGCATCAATACGGCGTCCAATGATCTTCAGATCACCCGCAATTACAGAGTTTACAAGGAAAACCTGATGCTTGCAGACGCAGCCGTAAACCAGGCTTCTATTATTGTGCACAACAGCATACCAAGTGATGCTCCGACCGGCTTTTTACGAGATCGTCTGGATGAAGACGAGCTGGATGGATTCTACGATATCCAGGATCTCATTGATGAAGACAAGGACAAATACTTAAAAGATTCGGATGAATATGATGAAAACATTCTGCCTGTGCTCGGTGAGATCAACGTGAATGCAGTAATCAGTGATTTCGGTCAAAAGACAGTGACTACGCCTGTATCATTGTCTTCGGGCCAGAGCGACACCCAGTACGTTGTTTACGTGTCCACTGTGGGCGATGAAGACGATGACCCCAATTACAAGGGCGACGCCGTCATTATCGCCCGATCCCAAAAAAACGGCGGCCATGTGGTTGTCGAGGCAGGAATAGACAGACAATAATCCATAATCTTGCAAGCCGGAGGACGATCATATGAAACGTTTTTTAGCCACAGCCCTGGTTCTGGCCTGCCTGATGGCCGCCCCGAACCTTTTTGCAGAGCCGGAAGGCCCGAATGGTTCCAGGGAAATGCCGGAAACAGAAATCCTGATAAATGAGTTCCGGGCCGAAGGCTACAGGGTTTTGGGGCCGGTTCAATATCTTGGAAAAACCCTGAGAAAAATTAAACTCTATAACCATGGCACGCTTGCTTACAAAAAACTGGACGTTATGGATCAGAGGGGTGAGCATTATTACGTAAATAAATATGACTTTGTCTATGTTTTATCAAAAGATGGTCATTTGGTTTTGATCCACGTTGAAAGGGAGGGTGGTGATAATGCCTGATTTATTGAAGAAAGCAAAAAAAATCATCTTCATACTCGTTGTGATTCCTGTCTTTTTATCTTCAAACGCTTTTTCTGCAAACGAAGATTATACCGCCCTCCCGCCTTTTCTTTCAGCGGCAGTGAAACCCAATGTTCTCTTGGTGATGGACTATTCTGGTAGTATGCAGGCACCGGCAAATTATCCATCAAACCATAGGGGGTATTATGATAGTGGAGGTTTTTGGATTTATGATGAAGGCTGGCATTACCATTCTGGAAATTCACTTGTAGGTTATTATGGTGATTTGTCGGTCGAATATAACGATAGCCAAACATATTACGGCTATTTTGATTCAAATTCCTACTATGAATACAATGACTCGCATGATTTTTGGGAGAAAAGCGGCTATTCTGGAACCGGAGTGGGAAATTTGGATGCAAACCCGCCTGTCCTTCATGGCAACTTTCTTAATTTTCTGGTCATGTCCAGAGTGGATGTGGCCCTAAAAGCATTGATCGGGGGAAAGGCAGAGTGTCCGGAGGGCGTAGATTATTGCGAGCTAAGACCTCAGGGGTCGAGAAGATGGGTTGATGTTTCTGACACGGGCGGAACCCGAATTGCCCGCTTCCACATACGACCGGAAAATTACGATTCAGGAAATTATACGGATAAAGACATCTTGATAAGTGTGGATCCAGACACGGATTCGTCCATCGGCAGGTGCACAGACTTGGTTGCCAGGGTAAAAATAGATGCTGAAGAACGTGCGGGTATTGTACAGAAAAATGCCGATCAGGTTCGCTTTGGATTTATGGCTTATGCAAACGGTACCAATGATACAGCCGAGGAGGGGCTGATCAAATATGGTGTGCATGAAGACAATGTGGATGATTTGATTTCAGCCCTGGAAGAAACAGTTCCTTATTACGGAACACACACGGGGCATGCAATGCGAGAGGCCTACCGCTACCTCACCCAGGACGACGATATGCATAGTTACAATGATGATTATTATGACCCCGAAACCGCGATTGATCCGTATTATGAAGAAAAGGAGGACGGGGAACTACAGCCTGCCTGGTGCCGAAAAAGCCATGTGGTGCTGATTTCCGACGGGGTATGGAGTGGCATAGACCCGGATTACTGGGCTCATGAATTGCACACTGAAGATCTGCGGGAAACAGATGACGGCGGCGATGATGACAAATTTCCGGGTGAGCAGAACGCTGATGTTTACAGCCTTTTCACTTTTTCAGACGATAGCCAAGGCGAACAATCCATGAAAGCAGTTGCCGCTTTCGGCAACTACGAGGATGTTGACGGATGCTCTGACGGCACCCCGTATGGTTTGGATGTGGATGATGACAGCAAAAATGTTGATTTTGATGATTCTGATTTTGCGTGCAATCCCAGTGACTCTGCGGGTGATACCTGCTGCAGGGAATGGGACGAAGACGGTGACGGGGCGCCGGATGCCTATTACAATGCAAGCAACGGCGAGGAAATGGCGGTTGCTTTGAGCAAAATTTTCGGCACCATCCGGCAGGGAACCTCATCGGGTACTTCGGTGACTGCCATTACCTCCAAGTCAACATCCGGATCCGCGGTGACCCAGGCCGTGTTTTATCCGGAAAAGGAGTTTGATGACGGCAGGCGAGTTGTCTGGACAGGCAATGTGTTCAGCGACTGGTACCTGAATGCCTATATTGAGAGTTCCCTGGTGCAAAATATCCGGGAGGACACAGACGGCGATTACATCCTGGATGTGGATGGAGACCGGATACTGGAATATGTCATAGAGGATGACTCCCTGGAGGTTCAGGCATTTAATTCCGGAACAGACGGAGAAAAATCCAGTGACACCCCGGCTCAAATTTATGACAGTATTGAAGATGTGGCCCATCTTTTAAATTATGGAGAAAACTTAAAAGACAGAAGCGCAGGCTCAAGAACCATTTACGGTGCGGCAGAAGACGGGACCCGCTCCCTGTTTACTACCGGAAATCGCGAGGAGTTTGATGAATATCTGGGCACGGATGCTGACGAGTTTCCTGAATGCCTTATAGACTCCGGCGATATTCAGTATGAGGATTTGATCCGCTTTGTGCGCGGGGAGCATGTGGACGGGTGCCGATCCCGGGATGCGGATAACTCCGACTCCGTTTGGAAGCTGGGAGATATTATTTCATCTTCCCCCACTGTGGTCAACTACGGTGATTACCGGATGATTTTTACCGGCAGCAACGACGGAATGCTGCATGCCTTCCGGCTGGGATATATGAAAAACCGCGGCAACAAAGAAACTCCGATTCAGATAAGCGATTCTTACGAAACCACGGACACGGATATGGTGGGAAAAGAGGAATGGGCCTTTATACCCAAGGATGCCATGCCCTATCTGCGCTACATGGCAGATCCCAATTACGAGCATGTTTACACGGTGGACCAGAAGCCCTATGTCATTGACACCGGCGAAAAGGTGATATTGATCGGCGGCATGCGGCTGGGTGGCGCTTGCGGCAATGGTCCGGTGTCCCCGCCGTCAGACACGGATCCGGACGGACGCTCGGCTTATTTTGCTCTGAATATCACTGATCCCCAGAATCCTAAATACCTGTGGAGCTATGCTCCGGAGGGTCTGGGTTTCACCTATTCCGGCCCGGCCTATATCAAAAGAGAAGACAGTTCCGGGGACCTTCGCCACTACGCGCTTTTTGCATCCGGACCCACGGATTATGACGGCACTTCCACCCAGAATCTTCAATTTTTTGTGGTTGATCTGCTCTCCGGCAATGAACTTGATGTGTATGGCGATACACCCAATGAATTGAACCTCTCTTATGCATTTGGCGGCCGACTTTTTACAAATGGGCTGGATGTAAACGATGACGGACAGACAGACTTCGTGTTAATCGGTTACAGTGAAAGAGACAACGCAAATGCTTCTTATGCGGATACAGGCGGCGGGATCATAAAGATCTACACGGGTGATTCAGATCCGGGAGAATGGAAATATGATAAAACGTTTTTTACCACAAGTATCAGCAATCCGGTGACCGGCCCGATCGTGGCGATGGACTGCTTTCCCGAGTATATTGATTTTCCTTTCATATATTTTGGAACAGGCCGCTATTTTATCTCTGACGATGACACCGGCAATAATCCGAATTATTTATATGGAGTACCGTTCACCTATGATGAAAACAATGACGGCCAAAGCATAAACAGTGCGAACAACCTCAGTGACTTGGGTTGTTCTGAGCTTCAAAATATTAATTCCAATCCGAATCAGGGGGCATGGAAAATAGAATTAAACCAAAAGCAGGGAAACTTTCTTCGGGAACGCTGCTATTCCCGTCCGTCTACCTCGGATTACAACATTGTTTTCTTTGATACCGCCATGCCCACAGACGTGGTCTGTGAATGCGGGGGCAGAAGCCGCTCCTGGGCAATTAACTGTGCCACCGGAACCGGACTTGGAACAAATATTTGCGGTGACGGCACCTACACGGTAACCGATATACCTTTTGAATATCTGTCCCAGTTATCCGGCGGGGATATTCAGCAGAGGCACCGATCGGATTTCGCCGAGGAAGGAAGCGGGGCATCCTCATCCAGTCCCGGAGTGCCTGGGGATGAAGGCGGCGTGCCCCTTTTTCCGCCCTCTCCCACTTCAGGGGTGGATTACTGGAAACAATGGTAGCCCCGGGACGTTAGCTCCAAACAATTATTAACCTGCCCCTCTCAGGCCGGGGAAGCAAAGATTGCTGCCATCACATGCAACCCTTTGTTTCCCCGGTTTTTTCAGGCTGCGTGCAGTACGAATTCCACTTTCACAGCCTCGTATGGAAAAACAATTTGTCCGGCATCAGTGCGATCCAGAATTCCGGCGTTTAGCAGTGCGGTGATATCACCATGAACGGCCTTGACATCACGTCCGGCACGGCGTGCGGCTTCACGGATGGATACAGGCCCTGCTCCGCAAAGAACCTTGAGCAGTTTCCAGCGTTTGGCTGTCAGTACCCGCCAAAGCAATTCCGGAGATGAAAAACTGACACGGGCGGTTTCCCGGGGCCTGCCGGTTTTCCAGGCATGTGTAAAATCGGCCATTGCATCAGCAGGGTCCCGTATATCAAGAGTCAGGATTTTCATTGTTCCACCTCTCTATATCGTTTTGAAAGTCCTTGACCAATTGTTCCGGTGTCGTGAATTTGTAGACACTTTCTTTTCCGTGAAAATGCCGATGATCGCCTTTGCCGGATTCATTGTCATAGCGCAAAACACATTCGCCGCAAACAACATATGCAAGCCTGTACTTAAATTCATGGGAGCACCCCACCAGTGACTCTGGAAGATGCCATAACACCAGCTCTGCAAATGCCGATTCAGAGTAGATAATGCGTGTGCTGATGAGTTTAACGGCTTTCATGATGTAAATTATAACAACACTCCTGGTCGTTGTCAATTACACCAACATTTTGCTTTTCACTTTTTTGTAACGCACTCAGAGTGGAATCACTGGATTGCACATATAATGATCGTTTTTTTGAATTTTTACCAAACCCCGTATTTTCAGCGTTCGATGGCTGAAAACAGCCGGGATTTGCCAATTTTTCCTTGACTGATCTGCGGTTTTATCGCTATATAGTTAAATTTTCATTTGTATTTGCCTATTCTCACTATATATTTGAATCAGCACGGTAGCATGGGGGATCGCACGGGGTTTGATGCGTGGCGGTTTCCGACTCCTGGACATTGGTTTTTTCCATTATTGATTTAATTTCAGATAAAAAAGGAGTTATCCACCATGACCCAGTATGTTTACACTTTTGGCGAAGGAACCGCGGAGGGACGCGGGTCACAGAAAAATCTTCTGGGCGGCAAAGGCGCCAACCTTGCGGAAATGGCGCGCATCGGCCTGCCGGTTCCGGCCGGGTTTACCATCTCCACGGACGGCTGTGTGTATTACATGAAGCACAATGATTACCCCGAGGGCCTGGAGCAGGAAGTCGAGGCGGCTTTGGCAAAGACTGAAAAGCTCATGGGCATGAAATACGGGGATTCTGAAAACCCGCTTTTGGTCTCCTGCCGGTCCGGGGCCAGAAAATCCATGCCCGGCATGATGGAAACCGTGTTAAACGTCGGTCTGACCACCAAGACCATTCCCGGGCTGATTGAAAAAACCGGAAACGAGCGGTTTGTATGGGATGCCTACCGCCGGCTGATCCAGATGTTTGCCGATGTGGTCATGGAAAAGGCCGAGGGCTTCGAGCCAGAGGAGGGAAAAGAAATCCGTGCCCAGCTCGATGACATCATGGATGCGGTCAAGGAGCAGAAGGGTTATGAAGGCGATACGGATTTTTCAGCAGAGGATCTCAAAGAGCTGTCTGAAAAATTCAAGAAAAAGATCAAGGAAGTGCTGGGAAGCCAGTTTCCGGATGATCCCAAGGAACAGCTCTGGCAGGCCATTGGTGCGGTGTTTAAATCCTGGAACGGCAAGCGGGCCGTATCCTACCGCAGAATCGAGGGGATTCCGGACGAATGGGGCACCGCATGTAATGTGCAGAGCATGGTATTTGGCAACATGGGCGATACCTCGGCAACCGGGGTGGCCTTTACCCGCAACCCGGCCACCGGGGAGAACAAGTTTTACGGGGAATGGCTGCCCAATGCCCAGGGCGAGGACGTGGTGGCCGGCATCCGCACCCCCAATCCGTTGAACATGGACACCAAGAGCGCGCAAAACAAGCACCTGCCCTCTTTGGAAGAAGCCATGCCCGATACTTACAAAGAAATCGTGGATGTGCGCAACAAGCTTGAAACCCATTACAAGGACATGCAGGATATTGAGTTTACCATCCAGGAGGGCAAGCTCTACATGCTCCAGACCCGGGTGGGCAAACGCACGGGCATGGCCGCGTTAAACATGGCCATGGACATGCTGGCAGAAGGTCTGATTGATGAGAAACTCGCTGTCACCCGGGTATCTGCGGACCAGTTAAACGAAATGCTCCACCCCCTGGTGGACCCGGAAGCGGAAAAAAAGGCCAAAACCATTGCAGAAGGCCTGCCCGCCGGTCCGGGCGGGGCGTTCGGCCAGATCGTGTTCACCTCAGAGGATGCGGTCAAGTGGTACAGGCAAGGCAAGCATGTGATCCTGGTGCGCGAGGAGACCAACCCCGAGGATGTTGAGGGTATGCGGGCGGCAGAGGCCATTTTGACCGCCCGGGGCGGGATGACCAGCCATGCGGCCCTGGTGGCCCGGGGCTGGGGCAAGTGCTGCATTGTGGGCGCGGGCAACCTCAAGATCGATCTGCAGCAGCGCACCGTGTCCACCAACGGCAAAACCTTTAAGGAAGGCGATGTCTTTACCCTAAACGGCACCAAGGGCTATGTGTACGAAGGCGAACTGGCCATGATCGATGCCACGGAAAATCCGCGGCTGCAGGATTTCATGGCCATTGTGGACCGGTTTCGCAAACTCAATGTGCGCACCAACGCGGAAACCGCAGAGGATGTGAAACTGGCCAAGGAGTTTGGCGCAGAGGGCATCGGGCTGTATCGCACCGAGCACATGTTTTACGGCAAGGGATCGGAAAAGCCGCTGTTTCTGCTGCGGAAGATGATTCTGAGCGTAAACGAAGATGAGCGGCGGGCGGCTTTGGATGAACTGTTTCCCCATGTCAAAGACGATATCAAGGAAACCCTGGAAATTTTAGATGACCGGCCCGTGACCATCCGGCTGCTGGATCCGCCGCTGCACGAGTTTGTCCCCCACAGCGAAGAAAACCAGAAAAGGCTGGCAGAAGCCTTAAATATTGACGTGGCAACCGTGGTCAAACGCAGCACCGCTCTGCGGGAATCCAACCCCATGATGGGCCACAGGGGCGTTCGCGTGGGCATCACCTACCCGGAAATCGCAGAAGCCCAGATCCGCGCCATTCTGCAGGCCGCAGCCGAGCTAATAAAGGCGGGCAAAAAGCCCAGGCCTGAAATCATGATCCCGGTGACCTGCGATGTCAAAGAGCTCGATATCATGAAGCAGATCGTGGACCAGGTTTACGAAGATGTGGTTCAGGCTGTGGGAATTGACAAAATTGATTATGATTTCGGCACCATGATTGAAATTCCGCGGGCGGCCATGCTCTCTGATCAAATGGCGCAGACCGCACAGTTTTTCTCCTTTGGCACCAATGATCTCACCCAGATGACATTCGGGTTTTCCCGCGATGACATGGTCACCTTTATGACCGAGTATCTGGACCGCAGCATTCTGCCCAGAGACCCCTTCCAGACCCTGGACATGGAGGGTATTGCCCCCATGATCGAAGATTCTGTAAAAAAGGGGCGCACCACCCGGCCGGATCTCAAGGTGGGTATCTGCGGTGAGCACGGCGGTGACGGGCCGTCTGTGAAATTCTGCCACAGGGCGGGGTTTGATTATGTGAGCTGCTCGCCCTACCGCCTGCCCATTGCCCGGCTGGCAGCGGCCCAGGCGGCTGTGGAAGAAGAAGAGAACTGATTAGCCTGTAAAAAGTCGTTTTTACTTTCCCCCCTCCCCAAAACCCCCTTCTGCTTGCAGGAGGGGGTTTTTTATGTGGGGCGCAACAGCTGTGCATGGTTGCATCACACTGAAAAAATGCGTATGAATATAAGAAACAGCGGGAAATTATAAAGGTGACGCAATGAACAAGGCTGAAGTGATTGAAAAGATCAAAGCGCATCCCGAGATTCTGGAACGATTTTCAGTGCGGTCCTTGTCTGTATTCGGTTCGGTTGCCCGCGATGCAACAGATCATCGCAGCGATATCGATATTCTGGTGGAGTTTGAATCCGACGCACCGATCGGCCTGTTTGAATTCATATCCCTAAAGGAATCATTAAGCGAGCTGCTTGGAGTGCCTGTGGACCTGGCAACTCCGGAGGCCCTTCATCCTGCCCTTAAAGATGAAATTTTAGGGGAGGCGCTGCATGTATGGATTGATACGGCCAAAGAATTTGGAGACGCTGGGTTGTATATAGATGATTTATGGCAGCGTGTGGGAAGTAAACTCAAGGCTCAGGGAGTTGATGCCAATGACATTGATCAGGCGATTAAAGACTGCAGAAAAGATTGAATCGCAGTAACAATCTTCAGTTATTCAATATATCCGGATTTTTGCTACAACCTTAAACCTTTTGGTTATTTTTAATCCATGAAAACAACATCTTCCCTCCGTAACCGATTCCGGCTGATTTGCTGGATTGTTGGCTGTATTGTGGTTGTTTATGGTCTTGCCGGTTTTGTGGCCGTCCCCATGATCGCGGAAAAAAAACTGCCCGGGATTCTTTCTGATGCCCTTGATGCGGATGTCATTGTTGACGACATTGATTTTAACCCGTTTACCTTTCGCGCGGCGGTAAACGGGCTGTCCGTGTCCGGGAAAGACGGCGCGCCCCTGCTAGAGGCGGAGCATGTTTCGGCCAACGTGCAGCTGGCCTCTGTTGTAAAGATGGGGGCAGTCCTCAAGTCCGTTGAAATCATAGCGCCCCGGGTTAATGTGGTGCGCCGGGCTGACGGGAGCTTGAATTTTTCGGTTCTGGCCGGCGGCGATGACGGGGACGTTGAAAAACAAACCCCGGCAGATGAAAACGGCACCAGCCCGGTTTATTTCTCGGTTGCAGAGGTGCGCCTCACAGACGGTCAGGTTGTGTTTACCGATCAAGCCTCCGGGTTTGACACAACCATTGACCCGGTATTTGTTTTGATCGAAAATTTAAGCAGTGAACCCAACGCCATGGCCGACCTGGAGGTTCGTCTGCAAAGCAATGCAAAAGAAACCATTGCCTGCACGGGCCGGCTGGGGTTGTTTCCGGTGTCTGCAGAGGCGCGGCTGGATGCGCAGAATCTGTCTGTGGCCCATTATGCCCCGTTTTACCGGGATTTGACCGGCCTGGAGATCAGGGACGGCCGCGTGGATGTTTCCGGAGACATGATTTATCCCCAGCCCTCCCCTGTTTCGGAAAACCCATTGCTTGAAAACGGTCAGCTCCGCATCCGCTCGCTTCTGGTTCATGATCCGGATACGGGCAATGCGGCTTTGGACATTGACGAGTTCAGCCTTTCGGGAATCCGGGTCAATCCCGAAAAGCGGTCCGTGGATGTCAAAAATATATCCACCCAAGGCGGAAAAATCCTTTGCGAGCGGACGGAAAACGGGAGATTGAATTTTTCCAAACTCACAGCCGGCTCCAAACAGGCAGACGGGAGTGATACAGAACAAACACCGAAAAAAACAGACCCAAAGCCCTCCCCTGACCCCTGGAACGTGCATCTTGGCAGGATCAGCGTCAGCGGCTACAGCGTGGCATATACCGATGCCGTGCCCAAAGAGACGGTTTCCCTGGGGCTTGACGGCATTACCATCCGGCTCTATGACATGGCCCTGCAACAAGATCATCTAACCGAGTGGTCCTTTGCATCCCTTGCCCGGCCCGGCATTGTCTCTGCCCAGGGCACTTTTGGGCTCGATCCCGTGGCAGCGTCCTTTGATTTCAGGGTCAGCGAAGTGGACCTGGCGGGTGCGGCTCCGTATGCCAAAGACTTTGGCGCAGATATTCAAAAGGGGATCGTCCATGCCGCCGGCAGCGTGGAGGCGGGCATAACACCGGAGGGATTTTCTGCCCAATATGCCGGAGAAGCCTGGATTGACGATTTTACGGCAACAGATCCCCAAACCGGAAACGAATTTCTGAAATTTGTCCACCTGGGATTTGAAGACATCCGCGCTAAAATGGCCGATCAGGTTTCTGTTTCCCTGGACCGGATTTTGATTCAGGAGCCGCGATTTTCCGCAGGCCTGGCACAGAACGGCAGCCTGCTGCCGACACTTCTGGCAGGAAAAAGCAGCAAAAACGACAAGTCAGATGCTACGGAAAATCAAAACCAGATTTCGGGAGCAGAGAAATCCCAATCAGGTGAAAATGGCGGCACGCAGGCAAATGCCCTGGCCTACGAAGTCACTGTCAACCGCATTGACCTGGAAAACGGCGGGTTTGTTTTTACTGACCAAACAGTTGCCCCGGAAATTGCCGGCCGTCTGGATCCCATAAATTTGCAGGTCTCGGATTTCCGCCTGGCCCCAAAGGGCGCGGCCCTTGATTTCCAGCTAACCGATCTTTCCCTGGCTGGTGCAAGCCCGCTGGCTGTGCCGTATGGCGCAGATATCCAGGAAGGCCGGGTCAACGTATCCGGCAGCGTGGACGCCCGCACAGGTGCTGAAAATTCCGGAACCCGGTTTGAGGGCAAGGCACGAATCGAGGATTTCACTGCAGCAGACCCGGAAACCGGAAAACCGTTTTTGGCATTTGATCAGCTCGGATTTGAAAATATCCTGGCCAAATCCGCGGATACCACTGCCGTGTCAATGGATCGGATTTTGCTTCAAAAGCCGGTGTTCACCCTGGGCGTTGAAAAAGACGGCCGCATGTTTCCGTCCGCCCTGGCCGGAGGGGAGGATAGTGATGCCAAAGATACCACGGATAAAGCCCGGGCAAGGGATCAAAGCGCTTCTGCGCAAAGAGCGCCGGCTGGATCTGGTGACGGGCGGCAATCAGAGACACCGTCCTTTAAAGCCGATATCAGTAAAATTGAAATACAGGAAGGCGGGTTTGACTTTTTTGATCATTCGGTTTCCCCGCCGTTTGCCACCCGGCTTTCGCCCATTGATGCCAATCTTTCCGATGTGCGGCTGGATCCGGAAAATGTAACGGACTTTACGGTCAAGGGCCGGCTCGACGGACAGTCCCCCTTTACGGTGAGCGGCAAAATCCGGCCCCTGGCCCCCAAAGACATGACCCTGACCCAGGTGAAATTCGACAACATTGAAATGCCCATGTTTACACCTTATTTCGGAAAATATCTGGGATATGAAATCCAGAAGGGCAAACTTCACCTGGATCTGGGCTATCAGGTGGATTCCTTGAAGCTTGACGGGAAAAACCAGGTGCGCCTGAATCAGTTTTATCTGGGAGAAAGCGTGCAGAGCGACGACGCCATCAGTCTGCCCCTGAAACTGGCCCTGGCCCTGCTCCGGGACCGGGCCGGAAAAATTGATTTGAACGTGCCGGTTGAAGGCGATATGGGAAGCCCCAAATTCCGGCTGGGAGGAGTGATCTTTGACGCGTTTGTCAATTTGTTAAAGCGACTGGTCACCTCGCCGTTTTCCGCCCTGGCCTCTTTGGTGCCCGGGGCCGAGGACCTCAGATATGTGGATTTTGCACCTGGCAGCCCTGAGCTGACCGACAAGGAGCGTGATAAACTGGAAAAACTGGCAACAGCCCTTTACGAGCGGCCGAGCCTGCGCCTGCTGGTGCGGCCGGGTGCGGCTGAGCAAAGGGACCGGCAGGCACTGCAGCAGCAGGAGATTGAAAAACGGGTCAGGGCGGAAAAAGGCAATGGTGAGCAGCCGCTTTCAGACAAGGAATATGAAAAGATCCTGAAAAAACTCTGCAAGAATGCAGATATCAGTGTAAAAGACCTGTCTGTGGCTCAAATGGAAGCAGCGCTCAGACAAACCATTGAAATCCCGAATACCCGGCTGCGGCAGTTGGCTGACCAGCGCGGTGAGCGGGTTCGAAACGCCCTTCTGGCAGATGACCGAATCAAGTCCGGCCGGGTGTTTATGGTATCCCCGGAAATAACCGATCAGCCCAGGGTGGAGTTTGAACTGGAGGCGGAATGAGTAAAACGAATAATAATGTTACTTGCTTCTGGATTTAATTTCAGAAATCATTTCTTCAAGAGAAAGGTCTTTAAGCCAGTTTTCGCGATCCCGGGTATAGTCGCCCGTCCCCACCGAGAATTGATTCAAAAATCGTATCGTATCCACAACGCCCATTTCTTTATAAAGAATATGGGTTGCTCTCCTGCTTATTTCCGCAATCGATCTGCTCGCTTGTGTATTCATATATGCAACTCCATCACCAGTTCGATTGGTGATACCACGTTGGTGTTCAATTCTTTAAAATTTTTTGCCTTTTTTGAAAACCTGTCATCGCATGTGCAAAAATAATCAATTTTCCAACAAGATGCAAACGCCAAATGTAAAGCATCCAATGGCTGCAATCCTTCTTTTTCAAATTTTCGGGCGACGAATTCCACTTCTTCCGTAAGTGATATCGTCTCACTTGCCATTGAGAGAATTTCCAGGGCATCATCTTTACGATTGGGGTCGGGAATGCGATGAATTTCAAACAACAGGGCATCTGAGGAAATAAGTGTCAGCTTCCCGGATTCGCACAATGAGAGGATGGCCAGAACAGATTCAGCTTCAACCGCTATCCTCGGCTGGGATTTATCGTCAAACGGGCGCTGAAGACAGCAGCAGTCGAGATAAATTTTCATGAAGCCTCTTTCATGGTTGGGCTACAGGCGAGATCGTTGCTATATTAAAGATTGCAATAGGCTTCTTCTCGGATATCCTTGTGATCAAACCTGCCGTTTAGACTGTAGGTATGAATTTTTTCATGCTGTTTTTCGGATTTTCTTATAGTTTGAATAAATTCATATATTTTCTCTACCATCTCATCGGGCATCCGATCAATTTCACTTTTTATCATTTCTTTTGTGGGATGCATTTTCATTCTCCTATAAATATTTTCTCTAAATTTAATTTAACTCCAGTACGTTGTCAATATTCCGCCTATAATGCATTTTTGTTATCTTCAGACAAAACCGCCTGCTGCCGCAGGAGATGATCGGCCAGGACCAGGCAGACCATGGCTTCGCATACCACGTTGACCCGGGGAATGGCGCTTATATCGTGGCGGCCCTGAACTGAGATGCGCTGTGGCCGGCCCTGTTTGTCAATGGTGTCCTGTTCAACGGCAATGGAGGCAATGGGTTTGACTGCCGCGCGCATCACCAGGTCCTGGCCGCTGGATATCCCCGCCAGGATGCCGCCGGCATTGTTGGACAAAAACCCTTCCGGGGTGATGGGATCGTTATGAACCGAACCGGTCATGGCGGCTGCGCCAAACCCGGCCCCGATTTCAACGCCCTTGACCGCGCCGATGCTCATCAGCGCCTTTGCCAGGTCTGCATCCAGCTTGTCAAAAACCGGCTCCCCAAGGCCCGCCGGAACCCCTGAAGCCCGGATCTCCACAATGCCGCCCAGGGAATCCCCGGCTTTTTTCACTTCATCCACCCGCTGTTCCATTTTTGCGGCAGCTTCCATATCCGGTGTGCAAAACGGGTTTTGGCAGATAGCCTCGGGATCAAAATGCCGGCATTCAATGCCGCCAAGGGCTTGGGTGTATGCAGAAACGCTTATTTTATGGTTTTTCAAAACCGCTGCGGCCACGGCGCCGGCCGTCACCCGAACCGCGGTCTCCCGGGCGGATGCCCTTCCACCGCCCCGCCAGTCCCGGATTTTGTACTTGGCATCGTAGGTGAAATCCCCGTGTCCGGGCCGGTACATTTCGGCATAGGGCTTGTAGGCATCTGAACGGGCATCCTTGTTTTCAATGACAAGGGATATGGGCGTTCCCGTGGTTTTTCCTTCAAACACTCCGGACAGAATCCTTGCGCAGTCAGCCTCGCGCCGGGCTGTGCCGGTTTTGGTGCTGCCCGGTTTTCTGCGATCCAGCATTGCCGCCAGGGTTTGTTCGCTCAGATCGATTTTCGGGGGGCACCCGTCGATGACCGCGCCGATTGCCGGGCCGTGGGATTCGCCCCAGGTGGTGACTTTAAACAGGGTTCCGAAGGTATTGCCTGCCATAACGGCTCCTTATCTGTAAAACCAGATCATGGCAAATCCGGTCAGTATCCTTGTCATCGGTTGCTATTTGCATCCGGCAGGCGTTTTTATACAGGGGCGTGCGGTAATCCAGGGTTTCAACCACTTCCTGGAACACCGGATCGGTGCCCAAAGCCGGACGCCGGGAGCCGGTGGCGGGATCGGCCTGCATGCGTAAAACAATGGTTTCTGGCCGGGCCGTAAGCCATACAACAATGCCGGACTTGTTCATGGCGGATACATTTTCCGGCCGCAGAACCGCACCGCCGCCGGTGGCCACCACCAGGCCGGTCTGCCGGGACAGATCAGCCAGGATTTGCGTTTCTGTGTCGCGAAACGCGTCCCACCCGTTTTTGGCCACAAAATCGGCAATACAGGCGCCAGCGCGCTGCTCAAAGATATCGTCAGCATCTGCAAACGCCATGTCCAGACCATCGGCCAGGCATCTGCCAACGGAGCTTTTACCGGTGCACCGGTATCCGATCAGGTAAATGTTCATGGGGTATAGACCTTTTCCAACACCTCCCAGAAATCCGGGAAGGATTTTTCCACGCAGTCCGGGTCGGCAATGGTGATGTTGGGTACGGCAAGGCCGGCCACGGCAAAGCTCATGGCAATGCGGTGATCGTCATAGGTGGCAATCTGCGCCCCGCGGTCGGGCGGGCCGGTGATCACAAGGCCGTCGGGCGTGACTTGGGCGGAAACGCCGATCTTTGTCAGCTCCGCGGCCATGGCCGCCAGCCGGTCGCTTTCCTTGGCCCGCAGATGTGCGGCGTTTGTGATGGTGGTGGTGCCTTTGGCAAAGGATGCCACAACCGCAAGTGTTGGCACCATGTCTGGCATGTCGCCCATATCCGCATCCACGGCTGTCAGTTGGCCGCCGGAAACGGTGATGCCGCCGGGGTCTTCTTTTACCCGGCATCCCATTTTTTTCAGGATATCCAGAAAGCCGATATCTCCCTGGCGGGTGTTTCGGTCAATGCCGGTTACTTTCACCCGTCCGCCGGTGATCGCCGCTGCCGCCCAGAAATAGCCCGCCTGGGAGCAGTCGGGTTCAACCGTGTATGTGCCGGCCTTGTAAGCCTGGCCGCCGGGCACGGAAAAGCGTTCATATTGGTCTCTTTGAAATTCAATGCCAAACCGGGTCATGATATCCAAAGTCATTTCCACATACGGTCTGGATACCGGGCCATGGGTGACACGGATGTCCAGGCCGTTTTTCGTGCACGGGGCCATGAGCAGCAGGCCGGAAAGATACTGGCTGCTTGCCGAGCAGTCGATTTCTGTTGCGGTTTCCGCGACCCGGCTGCCGCCCCGGATTTCCACCGGCGGGCAGTTGTTTTGGTTCACAGACCGGGCAGAGGCACCTGTTTTTTCCAGGGCATGGAGCAATTCGCCGATGGGCCGTTCATGCATCCGCTCAGTGCCGGAAAGCAGATAAGGCCCTTTGCCCAAAGCGGCCACAGCCGCAAGCAGGCGCATGGAAGTGCCGGAATTGCCAAGGTAAATTGATTTGGGCCCTGGATCAAACCGCCCTGCCCTGCCCTGGATGACAATGTAATCGTCCTGATGCGCTATTGCAACGCCAAGTTGTGCAAGCGCACTTAAAGTATAACTTGTGTCCTGGCTATTTAAATGATTGTAAATAAAGGATTTACCATCTGACAAAGCAGCAGCAATGGCCGTGCGGTGGCTATAGCTTTTGGAGCCGGGAACGGTTATATCCGCATGGATTTTATCAGCGCATTTCACGGGACGCATAGTTTGATTATCCCCTCAACAACCGGTCCTGCAGCACGGACTGCAAATCCCGGCGGCCGTCAACGATTAACATCACGTACACCCGGTTTTCCATTATCCTGTAAATAATGCGGTAGGGCTTGAAAAATATTTCCCTGTATTCGCCAACACCCACTGCCATCAGCTCGGCCGGCCGTACTCCGCGCTCGGGAAATTCCGGTAGCGTGGAAAAAACCTTTTCAATCCGCGAAAGCACATATTCGGCTTTGCCGGGCGCGTCATGGGCGGCAATATAATGATAGATTTCCTTTAAATCCCTTGCCGCATCACGGGTCAGCAGGACATCAAAGCCGGCCATTATCCGGTTTCCTGCTGCCGGCGCAATCCGTCTATAACTTGCCCGGGCGTCACCACATGGTTTTGTTCCACCTGATGCATCCCAAGCGCCAGGATCTTGAGCAGCGCCAGGGTCTGCTGGGTCTGCTCATAGGACTTGATGTCCTGGATCACCACTCTGGCCTCACCGTTTTGCGTAATCACCAAAGGCTCCTGCTGTTGGGCCAGGTTGCGCACGATTTCGGCGGTATGGGCCTTTAGGTAACTGATGGGCTTTATCCGGTCAGACAGTTTCATATGCATTCCTCCCTGTTTTGTGAACCTGACTTAATATGGTCCATAAACAGGTCAATTGTCAACAGGGTTTGATGACACCGTAAAAATCCAATATCTGCGTTACGCGCGATTTCTCAGAATTTCACGTACGGCTAAGTACGTTGCATTCTTCGAAATCGCGCAAGCCTTGATCTTGAATTTTTTACGGCGCCATCTGAAAACCGACTTTTACAAGACCATCAAGTTTAAGGCGTCATAAACTGCCTGGCGCATCCGGGCGACCGGGGGTTTGCGGCCGGTCCAGAGGGCAAATTGGCGGGCGCCCTGGTAAACAAACATCCCCACCCCGTCGATCACTGTGCATCCGCATTGCCTGGCCTGCCTGAGCAGGCGGGTTTCCAGGGGGTTGTAGACAATATCCATGACCACCAGACCCGGGCGCAAAACAGATTCGGATACGGCCATGGCCTGTGTTTGCGGATGCATGCCCACGGGCGTGGTGTTGACCAGAATGTCAAACCGGCTGTTTTCCAGATCCGCCATTGGCACAAATTCAGCCCCCAAGTCCTGGGCCATGTGTCTGGCTTTTTTTTCCGTGCGATTTACAAAAATCACCCGGGTATCAACCTGGCCGCAGAGCCCGTGGCCCACTGCCCGGGCCGCGCCCCCTGCGCCGAGCACCACAACGGTTTTGCCGGAAAGCGTGGTATGATCCAGCAGCGCCTGCACCGCACCCTCGCCGTCGGTGTTATGGCCGATGAGCCGGCCGTGGTCGTTTACAATGGTGTTGACCGCCCCGATTTCCCGGGCCTGATCATGGATTTCATCCAGATAAGCCATTACAGCCACCTTGTGGGGAATGGTTACGCTCATGCCCCGTATGCCCAAAGCCCGGATCCCGGCTGCGGCACCGGCCACATCCGTAACATCAAAGGCCGCATATACCCCTGGATACCCGATTTCGGCAAAGGCCTGATTGTGCATGACCGGGCTTTTGCTATGGGCCACCGGGTGGCCCATAACCCCGTAGACTTCAGTGGATGCGTCAATTGAAACCGGATGTCCAAATGCCTGCGTCATTATTTCTCCGTGATGGTTTCATGGATTTTCATGCCAAAATGCCGCCCGGAGTCCTCGGTTGCCGCAAGCACCCGGTCGCCGGCCTTTAAAACGGCAACGGACACGGGTTTGCCGTCCGGATCCGTGAGCCGGATGGTTTCCGCGTTCTGCAAAATAGTGGTGATCTCGTGGTCGCCGATTTTTGCCCTTACCAGCATCAGGGGCCGTTTTTCAATCTTGAGCCGGCCCACAACACCCACCGAGGTGTTTCCCTGGAAATCCACGATCACCACTTCATCGCCTGCGGCCAGCTCGGACAAATACCGGGTCTTTCCCCCGGGCACCCGGGTGTAGGCGTGCACCGGCCCGGCATTGACCCGAAATGGCCGCGGGGCCACATACGGGTTGGAGATGCTTTCGGCATGCACCAGAAACAGGGCTGAACTGCTGTTTCCCACCAGCATGCCCTGGCCCGGGGCCATTTCCGTGCATGTGTCCACGCACACCCTGTCGCCCATTCCCACGGGCCGCAGTTCCGTGATTTCCGCGGTTTCCAGGCCGATTGTTTCGGTTTGGCCGGTGAGCACAGAAAGGGCTTTTTTGAGATCTGCTGCGTCTTCGGGTACATACAGGATGTGATCCACGCCCTTTTCAAGAATGGCAAATGCGGTTTGGGCTTCGGAAAGACTCTGCACCTCCGCGATCACTTTTGCTCCCCTGGCAATGAGATTTTCCAGGGGAATCACGGTCCAGTCCGTGCAGGTGAGAATCACCTGGCGGTCCCGGGCCAGTTGGGCGATCTCCTCTTCGTCTTCTCCGCTGCAGACTGTATAATACACCACATCTTTGCCGATCTGCAAATCCCCGTCTTCGGAAATGGTCAGAATCCGGCCCAGGGACCTGGCCTGGTCTGCATATCCTTCAGGGATGACCACCCCGTCCGCGCCCCCTTCAAGTGCGGTGGTGACCAGGTCCTTGTCCCAGGGATCGACTTTGACCCAGATGGTTTTTTTCATGGCTTCAAACGCCCCCTTTCCAAAAATGATTTCTATGCCTTGCCCAGCACGGCCAAGGCCTGTTCCACGGTGCCGTCATGAAAGATGATGGTTGCCATGGCCTGGATCAGCTTTGCAGGCGATGCGTGCTGAAACACGTTTCTGCCGATGGACACCCCGGCGCCGCCGGCCTCCACGGAGCTTTTCACCATTTCCAGGATATCGCGGTCAGAATCCATTTTCGCGCCCCCGGCAATGATTACCGGCACGGTGGAACCGTCCACCACTTCGCGAAAAGACTCAGTGGAGCCGGTATACGAGACCTTGACAATATCTGCGCCCATTTCACATCCCACCCGGGCGGCATGTTTGACCACAGAGACGTCGTATTCGTCGCTGATCTTCTCGCCCCGGGGGTAAACCATGGCCAGAAGCGGCAGGCCCCAGGTGCGTGCCTCTGCGGCCACCCGGCCGAAATCGTTTAACATTTCCTTTTCCTGGTGATCACCGATGTTGACATGGATGGACACGGCATCCGCGCCCAGCTTGATGGCCTCTTCCACGCTGCAGACAAGTGTCTTGGAATGGGGAAACGGAGACAGGCTCGTGGAGGCGGACAAATGAACGATCAGGCCGATGTCCGATCCCCCCCGGCGGTGGCCTGCGCCCACAAGCCCCTTGTGCTCAACAATGGCGTTGGCCCCGGCCTCTGCCACTGTGGCCACGGCACTTTTAATGTCCTTGATGCCGTCAATGGGCCCCACCGAGACCCCGTGGTCCATGGGCACGATAATGGTGCGGCCTGAATTTCTGTCCATGATGCGTTCCATGCGGATTTGCTTGCCGATAATTGTCATGACTGGGTCCTCCTTTGTAAAAAAATGATAAATTTTTGTCCGGCCGGCAGATGCACCGGAAAACAAAAAAAGGCCGTGAAGGAATGTCTTCCCCACGGCCTTTTTGCACAAAAAAAGCCGCGGGCAGTTTCGGGTCTGCCCGCGGCTTTTAAACGATTTTTTTATTCAAACTCGCATCAGCGCGCTGCCGGCAGACCCGTGGCGTAAAAATAAAAATAATAGCCGTAATAAAACCAGGTGCTGCCGGTGTATGTGTCTGCCATGCGAATTTCTTTCTATGGTTTCAATTCATGATGGCACCGTAAAAAGTTCAATATCTGCGTTACGCGCAATTTCTCAGAATTTCACGTACGGATAAGTACGCTGCATTCTTCGAAATTGCGCAAGCCTTGATCTTGAACTGTTTACGGTCAATTCATAAAAATGCTGTGCCTGCGGGGAAACAATCTTTCTGATTCAGACCCCATTGTCAAGCATTTTTTTTAATGGTGCCGCAAAAAGTTCAATATCTGCGCTATGCGCAATTGTCCAGAATTTCAAGTACGGATAACCACCCTGCATTCTTCGAAATTGCCC
This sequence comes from Desulfosalsimonas sp., assembly GCF_055149105.1. Classification (NCBI taxonomy): domain Bacteria; kingdom Pseudomonadati; phylum Thermodesulfobacteriota; class Desulfobacteria; order Desulfobacterales; family Desulfosalsimonadaceae; genus Desulfosalsimonas; species Desulfosalsimonas sp. Next base: position 25,943 of record NZ_JBSRLA010000039.1, read on the forward strand.
AAGCCTTGATCTTGAACTTTTTGCGGCACCATCTATAATCAGACTTTTTCCGGTGCCATCAACTTTGAACCTTGAACTTTGAACCTTGAACTTTTTCATCAGACCTTGTATTTGCCGAAATCCTCCGGCGACAGATTCTGCAGATATTCCGCCCATTTCTGGCCCTGATCACTGTGATCGGCCACCTCGTATTCACCGTTTTTCACCTTGAGCTGCTGCACCACCGTATCATCCACGTAAATGTCGGCTTTCAGGCGCAGGGCCAGGGCAATGGCGTCGCTGGGCCGGGCATCCACCACAAATTCACCGTCCTTTGCGTTGCACAGGATTTTGGCGTAAAAGGTGTTTTCCCGCAAATCGCAGACCTCGATGCGGGGCACACTGACACCGGCCTGCTCGATGAAGTTGCGGAACAAATCATGGGTCATGGGCCGGTCAAATTCAATGTTCTGCAGCACAGAAGCGATTGCTGCGGCCTCCATCAACCCGATCCAGATGGGTACGGAAAACTCTTCATCCTTTGAGTTCAATATCAGTATCGGCGCGTTGGAGGACGGGTCAACGGCCAGTCCCGCCACTGTCATTTCATGCAGCATGGGTTTTTCCTCCCTTGGTTATGGCACCCGCCACCGGCGCCTCAGGCATTGGCATGGCCCCCTTCAACGAATTGGCGCACGCCCTTTCAATGACCACATCAACCAGGCTTCCCGCCAGTTTTTCCGGGCTGCCGTGCCGCAGGTCAACGCTGAAATTCACAATCCGATTTTCAGATGTGCGCCCCGACATTTCAATGTCATGGTCCGTGCCTTGTAAATCCATCTGCCGGCTTCGCTTGCTGAAACCCTCAACCAGAACTTTGGCGGTCTGTCCGACAAGGCCTGCATAGATTCTGCGGGTGATCTGCGCCTGGCAGTCCAGCAGGTGCCGCAGGCGATGATGCTTTTGTTCATCATCAACCTTGGGGGAAAACCGCCGGGCCGGTGCCAGGGACCGGTCTGAATATTCAAAGGCAAACAAAGTGTCAAATTCAACTTGTTTGAGCAGATCCAGGGTCATTTCAAAATCATCTTCCGTCTCACCGGGAAAACCAACGATAAAATCGCTTGTCACTGCGATATCCGGGCGAACCGAACGGAGTTTTTCCACCCGTTCCAGATACATCTCCCGGGTGTATTTGCGGTTCATGCGTTTTAACACTGCATTTGCCCCTGACTGCACAGGAAGATGGATATGGTTGCACAGCTTGTCAAGCCGGGAAAATGCGGCCACGAGTTCATCAGACAGATCTTTGGGATGGGAGGTCACAAACCGGATGCGCTCCAGGCCGCTGATCTCGCTGACCCGGTCGAGCAGTTCGGCAAATGTGCACAGCCCCTCTTTCTTGCCGTAGGAATTGACGTTCTGTCCCAGCAGGGTGATCTCCCGGGCGCCGGCATCCACGCAGGCGCGCACCTCGGCGATGATGTCTTCGGGCCGGCGGCTGGTTTCCCGCCCGCGAACATGGGGTACCACGCAATAGGCGCAGAAATTGTCACACCCGCGCATAATGGTCACAAACCTGGATATGCCCGACTCCGCCCGGGCCGGGGCGGGGTTGACGGGCTCGGGTTCCGGCTTTTGGGGGATGCGGATTTCCGGCTCAGTGCCTGTCTCGTCTGCGTCCTTTTCCGGCATTTCAACATCCACGATCCGGCCGCCCCCCTGTTCCAGGGCACGCACATGATCGGCCAGCCGATGGATCACCCTTGTGCCGAGAATCAGATCAACACCGTCAAATCTTTTAAAAATTTTTTCACTCTGGTACTGGGCCACGCACCCGGCCACAGCAATGGCCATGTGCGGCCTTCTTCGCTTGATCCCGCAAAGCCGGCCCACAGAGCTCATGACTTTCTGCTCGGCCTTTTCCCGGATGGCGCAGGTGTTGACGATCACCAGATCCGCCTTCCAGGGCGAATCCACAGGCGCATATCCCATTTCCGCCAGGGTTTGCTGCATTTTTTCGGAATCATAGACATTCATCTGGCAGCCCAGGGTCTGGATCATAACGCACTTTGGTTCTTGTTGGGCCATTGCCGGGTTACTCTTGTATTTGTTTTTCATTGATATCTTCCATCCGGCATTGCCGGGCCAGGTCCATTAGGATGCCGGCCACCATGTCCTCGCAGCCCGGGGCCGTGTGCAGGGCCACATGTCCGGTTTTGCCGTTTATGGTTTCAAGCACGGCAATGCCTTCATAAGCTTCAAATATAAACTTGAGAAAACAGATATCCCGGCGCTCGACTTTCAATTGCCGGGTTGTGGTGCGGTATATGCCGGGATGCGCTGTCATTTGAGATCAATCATAACACTTGCGTTTTTCACTTTGCAATATAAAACCGGGTGCGTTATACCGGCGGCATGGAAAAGAAATGGGTCATTGCACAACCCGACCAGCGCCTGGTCGGCCGGCTCTGCCGGCAGCTCGGGTGCCACCCGGTGACCGCCGCGGTGCTGGTCAACCGAAAAATGGATTCGGATGAAAAAGCCGCGCGGTTTTTAAACCCTTCCCTTGCCGACATTGAATCTTTGTTTGCCTTAAAGGACCTGGATACGGCGGTTTTGCGACTTGCGGAGGCCGTTTGTGAAAACCAGCGCATCCTGGTATTCGGTGATTATGACGTGGACGGCATTACCGCCACCACCATCATGGTGGATTTTCTGGGCCGGGCCGGCGCGGACGTGCATTTTCACATCCCCCACAGAATCGACGAGGGATACGGGTTAAAGCCGGAACACATCGACGAGGTGGCCGTGCCTTTGGGCGCGGAGCTGATCGTGACCGTGGACTGCGGCTCTGCAAGCCGGCCGGCCGTGGCCCGGGCCGGACAGGCCGGAATTGAGGTCATTGTCACGGACCATCATGACATTGACGACATCCCCCCGGCATGTGCGGTGGTCAACCCCAAAAGAGCCGACTGTGATGCCGGCCTGGCGCACCTGGCCGGGGTGGGCGTGGCCTTTGCCCTTCTGCTGGGGCTTCGCAGGCATCTGCGCGAAAAGGGTTTTTTCAAAACAATCCCTGAACCGAATTTAAAAGAAATCTGTGATCTGGTAGCCCTTGGCACCATTGCCGACATCGTGCCCCTGATCCATGAAAACCGGATTATCACAAAAATCGGTCTGCAAAGCCTCAACAACAGCCCGCGTCCCGGCATCCGGGCCCTTGCGGAGGTCTGCGGCATCACAAAGCCCGCCCTGGAAACCGAGGATCTGGCATTTCGCCTGGGCCCGCGCTTAAATGCCGCCGGCCGCATGGAACACGCCAGCATTGCCGTGGAACTGTTGACAACAGATGATATAGAAAAGGCCGGCTCTCTTGCCAAACACGTCCATGACCTAAACACCCAGCGCCAAAATGTCGAGGCCCGGATTCTTCGCCGCATTGAAATGTATCTGGAACAGTCGCCGCAAATCCTTGAGCAAAAGGCCCTGGTTCTGGCCGATGCAGACTGGCATCCCGGTGTGCTCGGCATTGTGGCCTCACGGCTGGCAGACAAGTATTGCCGGCCAGTTGTGCTGTTTGCCGCAGGTGCGGACATGTTGAAGGGATCAGCCAGAAGCCGGCCCGGCATTGACTTATACGAGCATCTGTCCGCGTGTTCCGGGTATCTGGAAAACTTTGGCGGCCATGCCATGGCAGCCGGCCTTTCGACCCGGCCCGGTCAGTTTCAGGATTTCTGCACCCAATTTGCCTGCCGGATTCGCGACTGCTGCCCGGAATCGGCATTTGCCGCCCAACTGCCGTTGGACTGTGAGATCTCCTTTGATGCCCTCACCGAAACCCTTGCAGATGAGCTGGCCGGCCTGGAACCTTTTGGGGAGCAGAACCCGGAGCCGGTGTTTGCAGCAAAAGATGTGGAAGTGGTTTTCTCAAAGATCATTGGCGGCCGGCACCTGCGGCTGATGCTGCGTCAGCCAGAATCCAGGGGAAAAAAGACGTTGCCTGCGGTGTGGTTTAACATCGATACGCAGCAGTCCCTTCCCCGGCATCTGAAATGGATCGCCTTCCGCCTTCGCTGGAATTATTACAACGGCAAAAAGGATCTGCAGCTGATCATCGAGGAAACCGCTGAAACTCCGCAAATCGCCAACTCCTGAGTTTTTTCTTGAAATCCAACGGGTATGGCTTTATGATGCAAATCTATTGTTTTTTCAAAACCTCATAAAAAAGGGAATCGGTTATGTCCAAACGATTTCGACCGGAGAACAGCGGGGAGTCGCGCCTGATTTCCCGCATTGAGACATCCAAGGAATACGAGCGGCGCCGGGCCATCCACGCCGTGGGGGAAGTGGTCGGGGCCCTTGCCAATGCCATTTCCGCAAAGCTTCTGGAAAACCGTCTGGTGGAAACCAACAACGCCCATGCGGTTCGCGAGCAGACAGAACACTGCCTGGAAAGGCTTTCGCGCGCAGATGACTTTGACATCGACTTCCAGATCGCTCCCATGCGCAACCTGGTGGCCAACCCCCACGTGGTAACCCTCTACATCACGGCCTTTGTAATCGAGCAGCTCATCAAGCACCCGGATATCATTGACATCTACGGCTCTGATGAAGAGATCTATGCCTGCATCCACCGCCAGGTGGTCCGCTACCTCATGACCTGATGCCGCCGCTGTTCAATCCCCGCCTGGTAAATGATCCGGCCGGAGACCCGGGTCTGTTTGTTCCGTTTTTTTATGAAAAACGGGCCCTGCTCATTGACGCAGGAGATCTTTCGGCCTTGTCTGCCAGAGATATCCTGAAAATCACCCACGTGTTTATCACCCATACGCACATGGATCATTTTATCGGCTTTGACCGGATCCTGCGGATCTGCCTGGGCAGAAACAAGGTATTGCACACCTTTGGTCCGGAAGGATTTATCGAAAAAATGGCGGCACGGCTTTCCGCCTACACCTGGAACCTGGTGGAAAACTACCAGAACCCGCTTCGGATCACCGCAACCGAGATCCGCAGAAATGAACTGGTCTCCTGCATCTTTGACTGCAGCAACCGTTTTGTCCCGCAAAATTACGCCACCCGGCGCCTTCAATCCCGGACAATTCACACTGAAGCGGCGTTTTCCGTGGATGCGGCCATTTTGGATCATGATATTGAATGCATTGGATATGCGATAAAGGAACGGTTCAGCGTCAACATCCGCAAAGATATACTGCAGGAAATGGGATTTGTGCCCGGCCCCTGGCTTTATGCGTTCAAGCAGACCTTGTATGCCGAATCCGACCCGGAAAGCCTGTTTGAAATCCCCCGGCAATACGCGCCAAAGAATGCACAAACCCGATTTTCCCTTAGGGAGTTGACAGACCGGCTGGCCGTGGTCACAAAAGGACACAAGATCGCCTATATTACCGATGCTGCAGGCCATGAACAAAACACGGAAAAAATGATTTCTCTGGCCAGGGATGCGGATCACTTGTTTGTTGAAGCCGCCTTTTTGGATGAAGACCGCGACCTTGCCCGGCGTAAAAAACATCTCACCGCGGCTGCGGCGGGCCGGATTGCCGCCCGGGCCGGGGCGAGGCGGTTTACCCTGTTTCACTTTTCCCCGCGCTACTCAGGAAACCGGGACCGGGTCGATCAGGAGGCCCAAAAGGCCTGGAAAAATGCCGGAACCGAATATGCTTTCACTCGGTTTCCATCTCGTTGAACTCCCCCTGATGCAAGATCATCAGCGCCAGGCGGTGAATGGCCTTTCGTTTTTCTTCAGCAGTGCGGCCCGGATAGTTTCTGTAGGTCAGCACCACACCGGCCATGGACGCAAAGAAAGCCTGGGCGTTTAAGCGAAACTGGTCCGAGCCCTCGGTCTGCTCCACCACCTTGGAAAACATCTTGAGAAAGTAGCGCTGGACACTGTTGAACTTTTTCAACGCCTGGGGGTTTAACTCCCCGCGGATCATGAAATGGACCATCATTTGGAAAGTGGCCTCGTTTTCAACCAGATAATCCACCACGGCAATGGCCAGTTCCTCCATGTTGCCGCCGTTTTCCACGCGATCCCTGAGCCGTTTTTCAATATTGTTGATGTCCCGGATCAGGGCTTCCACGAACAGATCATCCCGGCTCGGGAAATAGCGGTATATGGAGGCTGCCGAAACCCCGGCCTTTAATGCGATATCGCGCATTCCGATTTCATGAAAGGACTTTTCCTCAAACAACTCCATTGCCGCTTCAATAATCAGACGCTTGCGGACTTCCCTTTCATCCTCTCGTAATTGCTCAAATGTTGATTTTTCGGGCATTTTTAACTTCCTTGGAATCTATCAGATAACCGATTTGAACAAAAAATCCTGTTTTTTAGATTATCATAGTTTGTTTATCTAAACAACGTTTTTTGCATTTCTTTTTACTGGTTGGAAATGGATCCGGCTGTTTTTCTTGAACCGGGTGCCGGAAATATGGATATACAGACATTTCAGCCCGTTCGATACCCGGCTAAAAAATAGCCAGCAAAAACCATAAGCAAACAACTATATCACAAACTTAAAAATTTGCAACAGGAAGTTGGCGGAAAAAGAATGGGTTTTTACCAGTTTACCGGAAGGCGGACGCGGTTGCCGGCCTTGTTTTCAAACAATAGATAGCCGTTTTGGCGGCCGAACAAAAACAGGTCCCGGGTGATTTCCACATCCTTTTTGCAGTATGCGATGATCTCATCTACCCGGCCCTGCTTCCACCAGATTAAGGCCTGCAGGCCGTCTCCGTTTTTCTGCGCCCCCAGGCTGACCCGGGCCAGATGATCCAGCGACAGGCGGTAGCCCAGTCGGGTGTGGACGTCTTCAAGGATGTCAAGGGTGGGGATTTGATGCCAGGAAAAAGTCACATAACCGGAGAGCACAAGATAATCAAAACGCTTGATGTTAAAGCCCACCACCAGGTCCAGGCTGGTGATATGATCCATGAGTGCCGCGATTTCATTGTCACGGTAGACCGCAAAATCATCCTTTTGGGCGTCATAAAGCACTGCGCAGCTAACGCCCATTTTGCCCGCCCGGGACCACCCGCCGACTTCTTCGGCGCTTTTCTGGGTTTCAATATCCAAAACGCCGTAGCGGCGGATCTTGGCGTAAACCGATTGCGGGGCTTTGGACCGACCGGAATCCGTGGTTATGACAGGGCCTGGAACCGCCTGCTCTCCGCCTTGATTGGAATTTTGCATTGACTTTTTCTCCATGAGGCTTTCAATGATGAATTGCGCCGCATCCTTGTCAATGGGGCGGTTTCCTGATCCGCACTTGGGCGAATGCACGCATGCCGGACACCCGGATTCACATTCGCAGTCTGAAATGGCTTTTAGCGTCTGTGTCATTAAATCCCCGGCACGGGCCCAGGCGCTTTTGCACAGGCCAATGCCGCCGGGAAAGGCATCATAGACAAACACGGCCGCACTCTGCACCTGAGAATGAAACGGGGTGGAAATACCGGCCAGATCGTCGCGGTCACACAGCACCAGAAGCGGACATATGCCGATGGCCGCATGTTCCAGTGCGTGAATGCCGCCCATGAAATGCATTTCCGCGTTTTCAGTTTTTTCCTGGACTCCCGTTGGAATGGCAATCCAAAGCCCCTCTGTTTCAAACACCTGGGGCGGAAGATCCAGGGCCATGATATTGATCCGTTTCTGGTCCCGGATCTGCCGGCGCTCATAGCCGGTGACCTGGTCTGTGACCCGCAGCCGGCCAAAGCCCACCCAGGTGGAACCCAGGGATTTGCGGCTGTATTCCTCCAGGATTTCGGTCTGCTTGCTTGCCTGTACCCGGGTGTAGTAGTTGGGGTTGGCCCGGGACACCGTGACGGTTTTTGTTTCCGGGTCCAGACGGTCCACCCGGAAGCTGGTTCCCATGTGCAGGTACACGGCCCCGGGATGGGTTTCCCGAAAAGCCCGGAAGCCGTCCACTTCGCCCATGTTTTCCCCGGTTTTACCGTCAATGATGTTATACCGGCTGCCTGATCCCCGCAGGTCAATGTGGCGATGGGGCTGTTTGCGGGCCGCGTAATACAGCCCCCCGGCCTCGGAGCGCAGCAGATGTCCCTTTTGCACAAGGCGGGCAAGGCTGTCTTTCACCCGGGTTTCGGGAAACACCGGATCATCTGCGGCCAGGGGCTTTTCAGCAGCAGCGCACACCAGATGCTTTTCCAGCAGGTCGGCGTTGTCCGGGTTGACCATGGCCGACTCCGGGGCCATGTTGACCACGTCTGCGGCATGGCGCATGATGTACTGATCCAGGGCGTCTTCTCCGGCGATCATGACAATGGCCGCATCCCGGCCGGATCTGCCCACCCGGCCCCCGCGCTGGCGGGTGGCCATGACGGTTCCGGGATAGCCCACGAGAATACACAAATCCAGATCACCGATATCGATTCCCAGTTCCAGCGCGCTTGTGGAAATCACGGCCAAAAGCTCGCCCGTGACCAGTTTCTGCTCGATTTCCCGGCGCTCCTCGGGCAGAAATCCGGCCCTGTAGGCGCTGATCCGGCCGGCATAAGCCCCTTTCTGACTTCCGGCCCACAGGGAGATCAGCTCTGTCATTTTTCTGGACTGGCAGTAGACAATTGTGCGGAGCTGCCTGTGCAGGGCGGCCTTGAGCAGCAGAATCGCGGTTCTCGCAGGACTGTCCACGGGATTGATAAACACCAGGTGCCGTTTTCCCTCAGGCGCGCCGGCCTGGTCCACGGACTTTACATTCAGGCCGGTTAAGGCAGAGGCCAGATCCCCGGGATTGCCGATGGTCGCAGAGCTGAACACGAACACGGGATCAGCCCCGTATTCCGCGCAGATCCGGCGGAACCGGCGCAGCACCTGGGCCATGTGAGAGCCCAGAATCCCGCGGTAGGTGTGGACCTCGTCGATGACCACAAACTCCAGCCCGGAAAGAAACCCGGCCCATTTCTCGTGATGGGCCAGAAATGTCAAATGCAGCATCTCCGGGTTGGTCATGATCACGTTTGGGGGATTTTCCCGGATTTTCTTGCGCCGCCAGGCCGTGGTATCCCCGTCATAAATGGCTGCAGTGGGTGAAAACCCGGCAAAGCCCCCGCTCATCTCCACAAACGTGCGCAGCTGATCCTGGGCCAGGGCCTTTAACGGAAACAAATACAGGGCCCGGGCCCCGGGGTCCTGCAAAATGCGCTCAATGACCGGAAGGTTATAGATCAGGGTCTTGCCGCTGGCCGTGGGGGTTGCCACCACAACATGGCCGCGGTTGCGGATCATGGAAATGGCTTCGTATTGATGACTGTAAAGGGCGTTTATGCCGACTTGCGCCAGCAGGGCGGAAAGTTCCGGCTCTTTGCCGGAATCGGCGAATCTGGCTTTTTTTTGCGCAAGACGGGTGTGATAAACCACCTGGCTGCCCAGGCGCGCCGATGTTTTCAGCGATTCCACGTATTCATGGATGCCGCCGGATGGACTATAATCTGACATTGGATAAAAAATCGCCGGTGGCTGGACTTGTTTTTTCAGATGTTTCAGACGCAGGGGCAAAAACCGTAAATATCAGGGATTCAATCACGGTCCGGGGCGAGGTTGCCGTGCTTTTCATGGCCAGATCCGCCCGGGCAATGGCGGCAAGGGCCTGGCTTAACTCGTGGCCGGTAAACCGGTCTGCCTGGATAAACACCTGGTAGACCGGGTACGCGTTTTTGGGATTTTTTGCAATGACCATATCTGTGCCGGCCTTATCTTTTCCGGAGCCCGAATCAATTTCAAGATCTTGTCCGGCCTGGACAGCATAGGCGGCAACCGCTTTGTCATGTTCTGTCACCTGGGGCAAAACCCGGGCCTTGAACCGGTCAAAGGACATGGCCGGTTTCCACTCGCTGCCGCCGGGGGTGTCTTCCACAAAGCTTTTGACCGCCAGTATCCGGCGCACCTGGTTGGCGGCAGCGGCCAGAAGCTGCATGGGATGATAACCAGAGGCCAGCAGGGAATCCAGGTAATACAGGGACAGATCCGGCCGGCGTTCAGCCAAAGCCCCGGTAAACAGGTATATGGGATCTTCCCGGGTTTTTTCCAGGACTTCGGCCGCATCCGCGGCTGTAATCCGGGAGCGCTCCGCAGTATACAGGACCAGCTTTTCCAGGTTGTTGACAAAGCTGCGGGGATCAAACCCGGTAAGATCAAAAATGTGCTCAAATGCGGCCGGCTCAAGGTTTTTTTTTCGCGGCCCCAGGGTTTCGGCGGCCAGCTGCCGGAGCACCTGGCGCTGCTCGTCTAAATCCGCCTTGCGGCTGCCTGTGGCCACAGCGCAGTTAATGACCGTGCCTGCAGCGGCAACCGCCTTGTATAGCCGCTTTCGTTTATCCGCCCTGGAAGTGACAATGATCAGGTGGTGATTTTTGGGAAAACCCCTTTCCACGGCCGCCTCGAAAATGGCTGCGTCATTGGAAGCCTGGCCCCCCTGGCCTTTGGTTTCTGTGCCCTGGCCGGCGCCTGTGCCAAACAAAGCCGGGGCTTCATATACCACCACCCGGGGACCGGAAAAAAAGGAAAACGTGCCGACGCTTTCAACCGCCTGGCTGGCGCCCTGCCCTTCTTTGGCATCAAATATCTCCAGGCTTACCTGGCGGGCCTGCTCATCTGGAATCAGCGCTTCGACAAGGGATTGCCTGGCCCGCCGGCACAGGTAGGGCTCCCCGAATATCAGGTAGACCGGAGAAAACCCGTTTTTTTGGCAGGCTTCCAAATGGCGGCCTGTTTGCCTGTGGCTGATTTCACTCATCGGCTCTCTTTATTTGCCTTGTTTTTGCAGCATCCAGATCATCAAAACAAGTGCTGCAGCCGCAGCAGACAATCCCATCACCTGGGATACAGAAAGCACGCCGGCCAGAAACGCGCCCCGGTCATCGCCCCGGAAAATTTCAATAAATGAGCGGGCAATGCCGTAGAACAGGACATAGTACAAAAACAACTGGCCTTCAAAACGCCTTTTGGAGCGAAGCAGCAACAGCAGACCGAATATGGCCAGATTGGCCGCGGCCGAATACAACTGGGTTGGATGTACTGGCGTGTTTAAGGGCGCCAGGGAGTGAGCATCGTGAAATGTCACCGCCCAGGGCAGATCACATTGGCTGCCGTGGCAGCATCCGGCAAAAAAGCAGCCCAGCCGGCCAAAGGCATGACCCAGGGGCACGGCCATGGCGGCAATATCTGCGGTCAGCCCAAACGGCAGGCTGTGGGTGCGGATAAAAATCACAGCCGTCATCAAGGCTGCGACAAACCCGCCGTAAAACACCAGTCCGCCACTCCAGATCTTAAACACCTCCAGGGGATTGGCAATGAAATAATCCCCGTTGATGGCCACGTAAAAAAGCCTGGAGCCCACAATTGCAGCAATGACCAAAAAAAAGCACAGATCCGTGATCCGGTCCGGATCAATCCCCCAGCGCCGGGCCTGGCTGCGGGCAAACACAATTGCGGCCAGTGCGCCTGCAGCGACAAAAAAACCATACGTATAAACGGTCACAGGCCCGATTTCAAACAATACCGGAAACATATTTATCCTTGAGAAAAAACTTTAATTTCTGTATTCTAACATATTGAAATCAAATATTATTTGATTAAAATGTTTTTTTGAAAAATACATGCCAGGCAAAAATGATCATGCCGATGGTAATGGCGCTGTCTGCCACGTTAAAGGCCGGCCAGTGCCAGGTCCGCACATAAACATCGAGAAAATCAATGACCTGGCCGTATCTGAGCCTGTCAATGAGATTGCCCACAGCTCCGGCCAGCACCAGGCTCAGGCCGGCTGCCAGTACCGGCTGCTCCGGCGGGGTTTGAACATAAAGATAAATGATCAAACCCAGGGCCGCCAGTGTGACCAGGATGAAAATCCCTGCCATCCACAGCCCGGCATTGTCTGAAAACAGCCCGAATGCGCCTCCGGGGTTGCGGTAATGCACGATATTGAAAAATCCGGGCACCACTGGGATGCGTTCGTACAAGGGCACCAGGCTGACAACAGCGAATTTGGATGCCTGATCGGCTGCAATCACAAAAGCGGCCAATGCCGCAAACAGCCCGTGTCTTTTTGCCCCGGGATTCAAGAGTTCTCCTGTGCGGCGGATTCGGCCAGGGCCGAGGCGCATCTGCGGCAGATGCCCGGCTGATCCGAATCGTGTCCCACGGTTGGGTCATGGACCCAGCAGCGCTGGCATTTTTCCGCATCAGCGGGCTGAACCCGGATCTTGATGCGCTCCATGGCGGTTTGCTCAAAATCGGCATCCGCCTCTTCCAGAGCCACGAGATCCACAGCAGAGACAATAAAGAAGCCGCGCAGATCCTGTTTGTAGGATGCCAGCAGTTCATAAAGCGTTGAGGCCGCGGCAATGGTCAAGTGCGCATCCAGTGAATGGCCAATGATTTTTTTCGCCCGGGCCGCCTCCATGACCCGGGTGGCCTCCCCGCGGATCTCAAGGAGTTTCTCCCACCGGGCCGCCAGGTCCGCATCCGTGAAATCCGGGCGGATTTCCGGAAACACGGCCAGATGCACACTGGACTGCTTGCCGTGCCAGTCCGGGGCATACGACCAGATCTCCTCTGCTGTAAAGGGCAGCACCGGGGCCATGATCCGGACAAGGGCCGAAAGTGTGTGAAACATCACCGTCTGTGCCGATCGCCGGGCCCGGGATTGGTCCGGGGACGTGTAGAGACGATCTTTTAAAATATCGAGATACACCGAGGACAGATCAATGGTGCAGTAATTGTACAGGGAATGGTAGACCACGTGATAGTCATATTTTTCATAGGCTGCCGTGCATTTGCCCGCCAGATTCTGCAGACGGTGGAGCATGTAGCGGTCCATGTCCGGCATCTGCCCGTAGCCGACCCGGTCTTTTTCCGGATCAAAATCATAGAGGTTGCCCAGCATGAACCGGCAGGTGTTACGAATCCGGCGGTAGGCGTCGCTTAGCTGCTTTAAGATATTGTCCGATATCCGGATATCATCCTTGTAATCCGAGGCCGCCACCCATAGCCGCAGGATCTCCGCCCCGTATTTGTCAATCACCTTTTTGGGGGCAATCACGTTGCCCACGGACTTTGACATCTTTCTGCCCTCCCCGTCGACCACAAACCCGTGGGTGAGAACCGAGCGGTAAGGGGCTTTGTCCTTTAACCCCACTGCTGTGAGAAGAGAGCTGTGAAACCAGCCCCGGTGCTGGTCTGAGCCTTCCAGGTAAAGATCGGCCGGCCAGGTCAGGTTGTCTCTGGCATCCAGGACCGCAGCGTGACTGACCCCGGAGTCAAACCAAACATCTAAGATATCGGTTTCCTTGTCAAACTCCGTGTGCCCGCATTTTTCACAACAAGTGTTTTGCGGCAGAAAATAAGCGGCATCCTCTTGAAACCAGATGTCTGCCCCGTTTTCCAGAAATGCCGCATACACCCGGTCCACCACCTCCCGACTGATCATGAGCTCGCCGCATTGGGCGCAGTAAAAAACGGCAATGGGCACCCCCCAGGAGCGCTGGCGGGATACGCACCAATCCGGCCGGTTGGCGATCATGGAATAAATGCGCTCCCGACCCCAGGCCGGAATCCATTTCACCGTGTCAATGGCTTGCAGGGCTTTTTGCCGCAGGCCGGTGCGGTCCATGGAAATAAACCACTGGGGCGTGGCCCGGAAGATCACCGGTTTTTTGCACCGCCAGCAATGGGGATAAGAATGGGTCATGTTTTGTTTGGCCAAAAGCATTCCATCTGCCCGGAGCCGTTCAATGATGCCGGAATCCGCCTCAAACACGAACTGACCGGAAAACTCCGGGATATCTTCGGTGATCCGGCCGCTGTCATCCACCGGGGAATACGCTTCCAGACCGTAGGAAAGGCCCACCTCATAGTCCTCCCGGCCGTGGCCAGGGGCCGTGTGCACGCAACCGGTGCCGGCTTCCAGCGTCACATGGCCGGCCAAAACAATCAGCGAGGTTTGGTCCATAAACGGGTGCCGGCATTTGCGCTTTTCCAGATCCGCGGGATTGATCTTTGCTATGGTCTGATAATCGGTGATCCCAAATACCTGCATGCAGGTCTCCACCAGGTCCCGGGCCAGGATCAGAACCCCGTTATCGGGTGTTTCCACCGCGCAATAGGCAAAATCCGGGTGAAGGGCCACGGCCAGGTTGGCCGGCAGGGTCCAGGGCGTGGTGGTCCAGATCACCAGGGACACGTCTTTTCCAGCCAGGGCCGGATCGATCTGTGCGGGATCTTCTGCCAGTGGAAACCGGACATAGATGGACGGCGAGGCCTCGTTGGCATACTCGATTTCGGCTTCCGCCAGGGCGGTTTTACATGACGAGCACCAGTAAATGGGCTTTTTGGAGCGAAACAGGCTGCCCTGGAGGGCAAATTCACCGCACTGGCGGGCAATCTCGGCCTCATAGGCATAGCTCATGGTCAGATACGGGTCATCCCACTGGCCCATCACGCCCAGGCGCTTGAATTCGTTTCGCTGGATATCAATGTATTTCTCCGCATATTTGCGGCATTCCTGGCGGATTTCAGCAGCGGACATGTTTTTTTTCTTCGGCCCCAGGGCCTTGTCCACGTTGTGCTCAATGGGCAGGCCGTGGCAGTCCCAGCCGGGCACGTATTCGGCGTTGTAGCCGGTCATCTGCATGGAGCGAACAACAATGTCTTTTAAAATCTTGTTTAAGGCCGTGCCGATATGAATATTGCCGTTGGCATAAGGAGGGCCGTCATGAAGAATAAAAGGCCTGCGGGTAGCCGAATCCTTGCGGATCATGTCATAGAGGTTTAACGCTTCCCATTTTTTGAGCTGTTCCGGTTCCCGGTTGGCCAGGTTGGCCTTCATGGGAAAACCGGTCTTGGGCAGGTTCAGTGTTTTTTTATAATCCATATCAGCCACCTTGTATTCTTGGGATCTGTTTGCATGGGCATTAACCGACTCAAAAGCTTTTAAATTTATGTCAAGGCCATGGAATATGTCAAGGACTTTGACACTGTGCGCGGGTGTTTTGCTTGACAGGATCAAAACCCGCAGCTTATACCAAAAAAGAAAACATGGCCTGCCCTGGAAAACCATGGCCGCAAAAACGGCAAAAACGGAAAATATTCGGAGAATAACCGGAGAAGACAATGATTGCTGTACTCCAGCGGGTAAAAAACGCTTCCGTTTCTGTTGACGGCACACAAATCAGTGCCATTGACGCAGGCCTGCTGGTGCTGCTGGGCGTGGCCGACACCGATGAACCCAAAGACATTTCCCATGTGGCCGACAAGGTCGTCAACCTGCGCATATTTGCAGACGATCAGGGCAAGATGAACAAATCCCTGGCCGACACGGGCGGTCAGATGCTGGTGGTCTCCCAGTTCACCCTTCTGGGCGACTGCCGCAAGGGGCGCAGGCCCTCATTTGTCCATGCCGCAGATCCACAGAAGGCCGAATCCTTTTACCTGGAATTTGCCGAACATGTGCGCCAAAAAGGCATTGATGTGCAGACCGGACAATTTCAGGCCATGATGGATGTCAGCCTGGTCAATGACGGCCCGGTGACCTTGACCGTGGAAAGCAGGCCCGGATCATGAGACCCAAAGATACAGCTTCCGTGCGCATAACGGCTTTGACTTCATGGATCTGCTGTTTTTTGGTTTTGCTGCTGGCAACAGCAGCCGCGGCCGGCCCCTGGCAGGACGTGGATCAGATGATCGGCCCGGATGATGCAGCCGCTGTATTCGCCCCGGACTGCCGGGTCATGTACTCCAAAAACGCCGATCAGATGCAAATCCCGGCATCCACGCTCAAGGTCCTCACCGCCCTGTGCGCCCTTGAGCGCCTGGGTCCTGATTTCCGTTTTGAAACCCGGTTTTATCTCAATGACAAAAACGACCTGATCATCAAGGGATATGGCGATCCTTTGCTGATCAGCGAACAGGTGGCAGAAATCGCCAAAATTCTGGCCGGCCGGATTGCGCAGGTACGGCATCTGATTCTGGATGACACATGGGCGGATCCCGAAATCGACATTCCCGGCACCCGGGCGCGCTCCCTGCAGCCCTATGATGCGCCGGCCGGGGCATTGTGTGTGAACTTCAACACCGTGGCCGCAAAACGGCGCAACAATACCTGGGTCAGCGCAGAGCCCCAGACCCCGCTTCTGCCTGTTGCCAAAAAGCGGCTAAACCAAGTGCGGCCCAAGTCGGGCCGGGTTCTTTTGTCTTCGGCAAACCAGGACAACCTGATCTACGCCGGCCAGTTGTTTGCCCATTTTCTTTCCAAACACGGAATTGGCCCGAGCGGAGAAATCCGCGCGGCAAAAGCCAATACGGACGCCGGCCAACTCGTATACCGCCACAAATCGGCCTTTGCACTCACAGCGGTTGTCTCGCAGATCATGGCCTATTCCAACAATTTCATGACCAACCAGGTTTTGCTGGCATTGGGGGCGGAAAAATCCGGGCCGCCGGCCACACTGGAAAAAGGCGTGGCCGTGCTTTCCGATTTTGCCGCCCAAAAGCTGGGCATTTCCCCGCAAATTGTCGAAGGTTCGGGCATTTCCAGGAAAAACCGGATCAGCGCAAACATGTTCGGCCCGGTGCTCTGCGCCTTTGCCCCGTATCATGACCTGTTAACGGAGAAAAACGGCATTTTCTATAAGACCGGAACATTGAGCGGCATCCAGACCCGGGTGGGATTTGTTTCCCACAAGGACGGACTATACGGCTTTGCCGTGCTGATCAACACCCCGGAAAAACTGGCCGCTCCCATAGCAGAAACCATTGCCGGCTGCATCCGGAATAACTGACAGGGCTGAAGTTGAAAACGGAAAAACAGATTTTGCGCCAGGAGCTGGAGTGCCGCTTTTTTTACAGCAGAGACGGTTCCTGCCCGCTTGTAATGCAGGCATAGGCGTTGTGGTTGTGAATGGACTCGTAGTTTTCCACACCCACGGCAAACCAGGTAATGTTTTTGTCCGCTTTTAACGCCAGGGCAATATCGCGGACAATGTCTTCCACAAACTTGGGGTTGGAAAAGCCCTTTTCAGTCACATGTTTTTCATCCGAGCGCTTGAGCACCGAATACACATCGCAGGAGGCAGTGCGCTCCACAAGCGCAACCATGTCCTCAATCCAGATAAATTTTTTAAACCGGGTGCTCAGATATACCTTGCCCCGCTGATTGTGGGCGCCGTGGTCACTGATTTCCTTGGAACAGGGACAGACCGAGGAGATGGGGACCACGACCTCTGAAACCAAATCCACGCTGGATTTGGAATTAACCGAACCAATAAACCGGCAGGTATAGTCCATGAGTCCGGGCGATCCGGTGACCGGGGCCTGCTTTTCAATAAAAAACGGGAAAGTGACCTCGATGTGGGCGGATTCCGCGTTGAGATGAGCCTTCATCTGGTTGAGGATATCCGAGAAGGTTTTTAAGGAAAGCTTGGGCCGGAACAGGTGAAGCAGTTCCACAAACCGGCTCATGTGGGTTCCCTTGCACTCATGGGGCAAATCCACGTACATGTTGATGGACGCCACGGTGTGCTGATGGCCGTTGTTGCGGTCCAGCACGGTCACGGGATAACGCAGGCCCTTGATGCCGACCTTGTTGATGGCAATGTTGCGGTAATCCCGCTCATTCTGAACGTCTTTCATGGTTCGTTCAATATTGAGCCGCCGCAGTTCCGCCTCTGTCTCGTCGCCGATCATTTTTGTCAAACCGTTGTCCCTGTTTTCTCCGGTGGTCCGGGCATCAGCGCAGCCGGCCTGCCGGTTTGAGCATGTAATCCATGTTGATGTGGCCCAAAGATCTGAACATGTTGTTTTTGATCTTCTTTTTGCCGCGGGTCAGGCCCGCCACGATCTCCTTGATTTCCCGTCGCTTGGAGCTGTCCCCCGAGGGGCACGGATTGACAAACTCCGGAAAATCCATGGCTTCGGCAAACCGCCGGAGCCGGTCTTCATCCACATAAGCCAGGGGGCGGATGATGGTGAATTTGCCGTCAAACATCTGCTGGGCCGGCCGCATGGTGCTCATGACCCCTGTATAACACATGTTGATGAAAAATGTCTCCAGGATATCGTCCTTGTGATGCCCCAGGGCGATTTTGCTGCATCCGGTTTCTTCGGCCTTTTCAAAAATCCGCTGCCGCCGCCTGCGGGCGCACAAAAAACACGGGTTTTCCAGATTTTCATCGCTGTGGGCCACGATCCCGTGATCCGTGTATTCCACCAGCAGGTCCAGGTCAAGCTGCCTGCGGCACCACTGCTTGAGCTCTGAAGCAAAACCGCCGTCAAACCCGGGATCCACATACAGGGGCACCAGCTGGTAGTCAATGGGAATGCGCCGCAGCCGCTCTGCAAACATCCACAGCAGGCTCAGGCTGTCCTTGCCCCCGGATACACCCACCAGGATGCGATCTCCGGCTGAGATCAGGTCATAGTCGTGAATCACCCGACCCATGTCCCGGTTGACGGCTTTGTAGGAATAATCCGACATGTGCTTAAAAAAACCTGTCAGTCGGTTTCAGTATCCGGTTCCGGGGTGTCTTGCTCCGGGCCGGATTCCACCGGATTTTCAGGTTCAGTACCGGCACCCGCATTGACTTCCACGTCATCCGGGATAAAGGTCTCTTCGGCATGTTCGGTAACAAATACTTTTCCGGCCGCAATTTCCCGAAGGGCCGCCACGATATCTCCGTTGCTCGGCGCCTTGATCAGGCGATCGGTGCCTTCCCGAAGCTGCCGGACGCGCTTTGCTGCCGTGTGCACCAGCAGAAAACGGTTCGGAATGCGCTTCAGACAATCTTCCACAGTAACCCTTGCCATGGGTGCAACCCTCCTTTATTTAAACAATATCCGCAAGTTCGTAATTTCTGCGGCCGCCCGGGGCGTTGATGACGATTTCATCCCCGAGCTTTCTGCCGATAATGGCTTTTCCCAGAGGCGATTCAACCGAGATGCGCCCCTCCTTGATATTGGATTCCTCCGGACCCACCAGCTGATAGCTCACCTCATCGCCGGTATCAATGTTTTCCAGCACAACCGTGCAGCCAAACACGGCCTTGTCCTTTGGCAGGGTGTCGGGATCGATCACCTCGGCATTGGCCAGCTTGTATTCCAGCTCGTTGATCCGGGCGTCGAGAAAACTCTGGCGCTCCTTTGCCGCGGAAAACTCGGCGTTTTCCGATAAATCCCCGTGGGCCCGGGCTTCCTCGATTGCGCGGATATTTCCGGGCCGTTCAACTTTGCGAAGCTGGTGAAGCTCTTTTTTTAAGGATTCAAACCCTTGTCTGGTGATCGGTACCTGTCTCACAATCCTTCCCCTGTTATCCGGTTTTAATATAATCGGCCACCAGGCTGCCCACCTCTGCGGTGGTGTAACCCATTTTTCCTGCAGCCACATCTTTAAGATCGTCTTTCAGCACTTTTTTCACGGCTTCTTCCACGTCTGCTGCCGCTCTTTCCTCTCCCAAAGCTTCGAGCAGCAGCTGGGCAGAACTGATGGCGGCCAGCGGATTGATGATCTGCTTGCCCGCGTACCTGGGCGCAGACCCGCCAATGGGCTCAAACATGGAAACCCCTTCGGGATTGAAATTGCCGCCTGCGGCAATGCCCATTCCCCCCTGGATCATGGCGCCAAGATCGGTGATGATATCGCCGAACATGTTATCCGTGACAATAACGTCAAACCACTCGGGATTTTTAACCATCCACATGCAGGTGGCATCCACGTGCGCATAATCGGTTTCAATATCCGGGTATTCTTTGGCCACCTCGTAAAATGCGCGCTCCCACAGATCAAATGCATAGGTGAGCACGTTGGTTTTGCCGCACAGGGTGACCTTTTTCTTTTGATTGCGCTTCCGGCAGTATTCAAATGCAAAGCGGATGCAGCGCTCAACCCCTTTGCGCGTGTTAATCGATTCCTGAACCGCCACCTCATCCGGGGTGCCCCGCTTTAAAATGCCGCCGGCACCCGCATACAGGCCTTCGCTGTTTTCCCGGATGACCACGAAATCAATATCTGCAGGCCCTTTGTCCTTCAACGGTGTGCTCACCCCTTCATAGAGCTTGACCGGCCGAAGATTGATATATTGGTCCAGCTCAAAGCGAAGCTGCAGCAGCAGGCCTTTTTCCAGTATCCCGGGTTTGACATCCGGGTGGCCGATGGCGCCCAAAAAAATGCCGTCCTGGGTGCGAAGTTCGTCAATGACGTTTTCCGGCAGGATTTCACCGGTTTTCATATAATGCTCCCCGCCCAGGGGATAATGTTTGAATTGAAACGAGAATCCGTGTTTCTGTGCCGCCCGCTCAAGCACTTTCAGTCCTTCGTCCACCACTTCCGGTCCGGTTCCGTCGCCGGGTATCACGGCGATGTTATAGGATTTTCCCATTGATGTCCTCTTTTTTGTCTTGCAGTTACGCGGTTGCAGGTTGTTATTCCAGGATGCGCTGCGCTGTGTCATCTGATGCGTTATTGCATATATCCCATGATGCTCTGGCCCGCCTTGACCTTGTCGCCCACGCGGACCGCCGGTTCAGTATTCTCCGGCAGATACAAATCCACCCGGGAGCCAAAACAGATCATGCCGAAACGCTGACCTGCGGTCATGTTCTGATTCTGTGCGACAGTGCAGATAATTCTGCGCGCCACCAGACCGGCGACCTGAACCACGGCGATTTCGCGGCCGTTTTCTGTTTTCAAAAGCACTGCGTTGTGCTCGTTTAACCGCCAGGCCCGGTCCTTGTCAGCCGGGTAAAACCGTCCGGGCGCATAGCGGATGGCCGCTACAGTGCCGTCAAACGGAATCCTGTTGACATGCACGTTGAATACATTCATGAAAACCCCGATGTTCAGGCACCGGCCCGTGCCAAAGGGATTGGACTCAAGGGGGCGCACGCACACCACTTTTCCGTCGGCCGCGGATATCACCGCGTTTTCCGCCTCAGGGGTTGCCCGGTCCGGGTCCCGAAAAAACCAGCAGAAGAAAAACGTCACAGCAAGGCCCGCCAATGCAAGTGCCGCAATTTCCAGAAGCGCAAAAATCAGCGTGGCAAAACCGGCCGCAAAAATCAGCGGGTAGCCGGGTGCGGCAATAGCAAAGGCCGACCGGCTCTGCGGGTCGGCCCATCGAAAACCCCCCATATCAATCCTCTTTCTCAAATCAACTGGTACTGGTTATTTGAATCCGGATATTGTATTCGGTGAAACAATTCCTGTCAATAAAAACGCGCAGCAAATGCTTGTCCGAGAAGCGATTTGCAGCCCCGGAGAGCAAAACAGCCTTTATTTCCCCCGGATTTTCTGCTTTCGCTCTGCATCGGATTGGCGGATATAGTGCGGCACAACCCCGGCGGCGTCACTGACCGCACCGGAGCGCAGCATTTTACCCGCTATTTCCGCAACCACGGCCGCACGGATCCGGTTCTGAACGCCCGGGGCCAGCCGCGCGCTGCCGGAAAGACGGCTGATGATGCGCTCATTGTAAAGCACGGCACCCGAACCGGCAAACCAGCAGGGCTGCCGGCCCAGGGCCGAAATTTCATCGATCACCATGTCCGGGTCAGCCACCTGCGCCGGAATAATTTCCTCCAGGCGTCCCTGCTCCAGGCTAAAAACCTGGGCATAAACCTGTTTTTTTCTGGCATCGAGCATGGCACAAAACAATCCGGAAACACCCAGATAAGGCCATGCCAGGGCCTCCAAACACGATACCGGACACACCGGGCGGCCATATGCCATGGCAAAACCCTTAACCGTGGCCATGCCAATGCGCAGGCCGGTAAAGCTGCCCGGTCCGCTTGTCACGGCCAGGGCGTCGAGTTCAGAGACCTGTTGTCCGGAAAGTTCCAGAACAGCGTCAATCAGCCGCATCAGGTGCCGGGCATGGGTCTGGTCCAAATCCGCCCCGAATTCGGCCGTGATTGTCCCCTGCTGCATCAGGGCCACGCTGCAGGTGCGTGTTGCGCTGTCTACGGCCAACAGGTTCATCGTGTGTTTGTCCCGGCTATCCGGCTGCATTGGCCGGTTTTTTGGCCGGCTTTTTTGTTGACCGCGCCGGGGTTTTCTTCTTTTTGGCCGCAGCAGCGGATTTTTTGGCCAGATCCTTTCCAATGGCCACCTCTATGGCCTGATCCAGGGTGCTGACCGGTATGAACTTGATCTTTCGGCGCACGTTTTTGGGAATCTCAGAAAGCTCGGGCTTGTTTTTCTCCGGGATGATGATGGTGTTGATGCCAAATCGCAGGGCGCCGATGGCTTTTTCCCGCAGGCCGCCGATGGGGAGCACACGTCCGCGAAGGGAAATCTCACCGGTCATGGCCACGCACTTGTCCACGGGCTGTCCGGTGAGCGCGGAAATCAGTGCCGTTGCCATGGCAATGCCAGCAGATGGCCCGTCCTTTGGGATGGCCCCGGCCGGCACATGGATATGGATATCAATGGACTCAAACACGTTTTTCTCAAGGCCCAGCTCTTTTTGGTGGGCCCGGGCATAGCTGACCGCGGCCCGGGCTGATTCCTGCATCACCTCTCCGAGCTGGCCGGTGATAATCAGCTCTCCCTTTCCCTCAAGCAGGGAGACTTCAACGTAAAGCACCTCCCCGCCCACCTGGGTCCAGGCCAGGCCCGTGGCCAGACCCACCTGGGTTTCGTCCTGATCCAGCTCGGGAATGTAGCGCGGCGGGCCCAGATAGGTGTTCAAACTGCCACGGGTGATGCGAAACGGGCCTTTTTTGCCCTCTGCCATTTTCCGGGCGACTTTTCTGCATAAGGCCCCGAGTTCCCGCTCCAGGTTGCGCAGGCCGGCCTCGGAGGTGTATTCGGTGATCAAGCGCGCCAGGGCCGAATTGCTGACCGAAAGGTCTTTGGGCTTAAGCCCGTTGTCTGACAGCTGTCTGGGCAGCAGGTACCTTCTGGCAATCACCTGCTTTTCCTCCTCGGTGTAGCCGGCCAGCTGAATAACCTCCATGCGGTCGAGCAGGGCCGAGGGGATGGTATCGGTCATGTTGGCCGTGAGAATAAACAGCACCCTGGACAAATCAAAGGGCATGTTCACGAAATGATCGCTGAAATTGGTGTTCTGTTCCGGGTCCAGGGCCTCGAGCAGGGCCGAGGACGGATCACCCCGGAAATCCATGCCGATCTTGTCAATTTCATCCATCATGAAAACCGGATTGTTGCTGTTGCAGTGCTTCAGTCCCTGGAGAATCCGGCCCGGCATGGCGCCGATATAGGTGCGGCGGTGTCCCCGGATTTCGGCCTCGTCTCTGATGCCGCCAAGAGACATGCGGAAAAAATTTCGGTTCATGGCATCGGCAATGGACTGGCCAAGCGAGGTCTTGCCCACGCCGGGGGGGCCCACAAAACAAAGGATCTGCCCTTTTTTGTTGGGATTGAGCTTGCGCACGCTCAGATATTCCAGAATCCGGTCCTTGACCCGGTCAAGCCCATAATGGTTTTTGTCCAGCACGCTTTTTGCCTTGGGTATGTCGATAACATCCTTTGTGGAGCGGCTCCAGGGCAGATCCACCAGCCAGTCCAGATAGGTGCGGACAATGGTGGCCTCCGAGGAATCCGGATGCATCTGTTCCAGGCGCTTGAGCTGCTTTTCGGCTTCCTTGCCCGCTTCCTTGGGCATTTTGGCTTTTTTGATGCGTTTGCGATACTCCTCGACTTCAGCGGAGCGCTCATCCTGCTCACCCAGTTCCTTGTGAATGGCCCGGACCTGCTCGCGCAAAAAATAATCCCGCTGATTTTTCGATATTTCATCGCGCACATGGGACTGGATCTTGGCCTGGACCGTGGAAAGCTCAACTTCCTTGGCCAGGTAGTTGTTGACCTGCTTGAGGCGTTCCACGGGGTCTTCGGTCTCCAGCAGACCCTGGGCCTCTTCGGTTTTGAGCTTCAGGTTGGAGGAAACCAGGTCAGCGAGTTTTCCGGGATTTTCGATCTCATCGAGCAGCATGCTGATCTCACCGGTATACTCGCCCCGGATGTTTAGAATTTTTTCACAGTTTTCCCGGACATTTCGCATCAAAGCCTGATGCTCCACATCGGAGATATCCGCCGAATCATCCGGGATCAAATCAAATGACACCTCGTAGAACTGTTTTTTACTGGCAAACCGTTTGACCCGGCCCTTTTCAAGGCCGTGGATCAGCACCTTGAAGTGCCCGTCAGGCAGCTTGATCATGCGCAGAATCCGGCAAACTGTTCCCACCCGGTAAATGTCTTTGGATTTCGGATCCTCGGCCATGGGGTCCTTTTGCGCGGCCAGAAAAAGCAGCCGCTCCTTTTTCATGGCCGCCTCCACTGCGCGCAGGGATTTTTCCCGGCCGATATAAAGGGGCAAAACCATGTCCGTGAAAATCACCATGTCCCGCACGGGCAGCAGAGGAAGTCGATCCGGGATTTCAACCTCCCGATCGTCGCTTTCATCTATGAGTCGAATCAGATCGTCCTTATCACTTTCGGCCATTGTTACTCCTGAAAAAAAGTCAAATATTTAAATTTTGCCGTCCTGACCGCCGTTTGTAATCAAACCGCGGTCCCGAGTCAATAGCCTTGTGACGGCAAAAAACGATTTTGCATCCCCCGGGGATATGATAATTGGGGTTTTACTGCGTCAGTGTTTTGAAATATGGGGCTGAAGAATAAACCCATTTTATTTTTCGCCTGTATGTATGATTCATTATTTAACAGGGTTGAAGACATGTCAAATCTGATTTTCCGGTTTCTGGTATTTTTCATGGGGCTTTGCATCGGCAGTTTCTTAAATGTCTGCATCAGCCGAATTCCCCGGGGATTGTCCATTGTTCGGCCGGGCTCCCGGTGCCCGGACTGTTTGGCTGCCATTGCCTTTTATGACAACATTCCGGTTATCAGCTGGGTTTTGCTGAAAGGCCGGTGCCGGGCCTGCGGCAAAACCATTTCTCTGCGCTATCCCCTGGTGGAACTGGCAACCGGCGTCATGGCCGTACTTGTGATGCTCAAATACGGACTGTCTGTTTCCGCACTGATATATTTTCTGCTGATCTGCGCGCTGATCACCATTTCATTGATTGATCTGGATCATCGCATCATCCCGGATTCCATCAGCCTGCCAGGCATTGCCGCCGGGTTTCTGGCCTCGTTTCTGCTCCCTGAACTTTCCTGGCTTGATTCATTGATCGGCATACTGGTTGGCGGCGGCATTCTCTATGCCGTAGCCCTGGGCTATTACCTGTTTGCCGGCAAGGAAGGCATGGGCGGCGGCGACATCAAGCTGCTGGCCATGCTCGGGGCCTTTATCGGCTGGAAAGGCGTTTTTTTCACCATTTTTGCGGCATCATTGATCGGAACAGCCGTCGGGGTGGCCATGATGCTTGCAGCCGGCAAAAACCTCAAGTTTGCAGTGCCTTTCGGCCCCTTTCTGTCTGTGGGCGCGGTTATTTACCTGTTTTTCGGACAAAGCATCATTCAATGGTATTTTTACGGCGCCGGGCCGTGGTAGGCCACGGCAAACCCCTATGAATTTTGAATAGTCTTCAAATCATGCTTGACACGGCTGTTTTGCAGAAGTATTGTTATCAGAAATCAAGATCGCAGGACAAGATCACAGGAATTGATTTACAAGAAAACAGCCTTTACAGAATTGCAAAAAAAATATGACTGCTGACCCGTATTTGGCCTCAATGGGCGCCATAAATCATCGCCTTTAATCGTTTCTGCCGGATTGATCAAGGCAGACGAACCCCTCAATATCAACCACCCCAAAAGCAATGAAAGGAGTCGTGCAGTGAACAAGGCAGATTTAGTAAACGAAGTGGCAAAAGTCGTCAGCACCAAAAAAGAGGCCCAGGCAGCAGTCGATTGTGTGATCCAGAGTATCACAGACGCCATGTCAAAAGGAGACAGCGTAACTCTGGTCGGATTCGGCACATTCAAACCGGTCAAACGTGAAGCCCGCACCGGAAGAAACCCGCAAACCGGAGCCGCCATCAATATCAAGGCGCGCAAGGTCCCCAAGTTCACTCCGGGAAAAGGCCTGAAAGAAGCGCTCAATTAATTGTACAGGCCCCTGCTGAAATGCAGTCCACAGCCTTTGGGCAGGCCATTGCGCCAAAACCCGTTTTAAAAAAGGCGACACGCCAATCCTAGCCTGAGGCTGCGTGTCGCCTTTTTATGTATTCCGGTTAACCCGGCAAACGCCGTGTTCAAATCAAATCTAGCAGGTTCCCCCGCAGCTTGAACACCCCTGCCCCAGATCAATGCTTGAGCTGATGGCAAAGCCGAACCCGGTAAAATCGACTTTAATGGGCTGGGCTTCGGCCAGGAAGTCCTTGTTTGCAATGAACTGAAAATTATTCACGTCAAAAACTTCATCGGATTCGTTTGGTTCATCCAGAACCATGGCCAAAGACGGCCCCCCTCACCCGCCTGGGTTGAGCAGGACCCGTATGGGCTTGGGGTCCTTGTCTTTGAAAAACTCCGAGATCTTCTCGTATGCTGCATCCGTTACTTCAAGCATGTTTATCCCTCCAAAAGATTCATATTATGACGATACAAATTAAAAGTTTTAAAAACTAGCCGCAAATATCGTCATTGTCAACAAAAATTTTATTTTGACTTGCTTTTGCCAATCTGCTATTGCACCGAAAACCTGAAAACACGGCAGATTGTTTTTTAGCCGGCTGCCATTTTCCGGCGCCGCATATACACAATAACCACGATTCAATAAAAAGAAAGGATACAAGCATGGAACAAACCCTGTCTATTATCAAGCCCGACGGCGTCAGCCAATGCCTGATCGGCGAAGTCATAAAGCGTTTTGAGACAAACGGCATACGGATTGCGGCCATGAAAATGCTGCAGATGACAAAAAAACAGGCCCAGGGCTTTTATGCCGTCCACAAGGAGCGGCCGTTTTTTGAAAGCCTGACCGATTTCATGATCTCGGGCCCTGTTGTGGCCATGGTGCTTGAAGGCGAAAACGTGATTGAAAAAAACCGCAAGCTCATGGGCGCAACCAACTTCAAGGAAGCAGAGGAAGGCACCATCCGCCGGGATTTTGCCACGGATATTGAAAAAAACGTGGTGCACGGCTCGGATTCACCCGAAACCGCGGCCTTTGAAATCAGCTATTTTTTCAATCAGTTTGAACTGGTCAGCTAAGTCCCTGCCGGGGGGCGGATTTGCTGTTCGCCCCCTGATCCATCCTACTCCTTGCTTTTGAGCACTGAAAGAAACGCGCTTTGCGGGATCATCACCTCCCCGGCCATCTTCATCCGCTTTTTCCCCTTTTTCTGCTTTTCCAGCAACTTGCGCTTCCGGGTAATATCACCGCCATAGCACTTGGCGGTCACGTCCTTGCGGTAGGCGTTGATGGTTTCCCTGGCAATGACCTTGCCGCCGATGGCCCCCTGAATGGCGACTTTAAACATGTGCCGCGGGATTTCCTCTTTTAGCTTCTCACAGGTCTGCCGGGCCCGAAAAGGGGCCTTGTCTTTGTGCACCAGCTGGGACAAGGCATCCACGCGTTCGCTGTTGATCAAAATATCCACACGCACGATATCCGACTCCCGGTAATCGAGCATGTCATAATCAAATGAGCCATAGCCCTGGGTGACGGTTTTGAGCCGGTCGTAAAAATCATAAACCACCTCGGCCAGGGGCATTTCAAACACCATTTCCATGCGGTTGCTGCCAAAGTACTGGTAATTGGTGTTAATCCCCCGGCGTTCCAGGCAAAGCTGCATGATCTGGCCCATGTAGGTATCCGGCGTGAAAATCGAGGCCCGGATGTAGGGCTCCCGGATATAGGCAATATTGACCGGGTCCGGATAAAGGGCCGGATTTTCGATTGTCAGCACTGTGCCGTCATTCAGCCCGATTTCGTACTGCACCGAGGGCGCGGTGATAATCAGGGAAAGATCATATTCCCGCTCCAGGCGCGCCTGGACGATCTCCAGATGCAGCAGCCCCAGAAATCCGCACCTGAATCCGAAGCCCAGCGCCGCGGATGTATCCTTTTCATACACAAGCGAGGCATCGTTTAATTTCAGCTTGTCCATGGCAGCGGCCAGATCGGGATACTCGTCTGTGTCCACCGGGTAAATGGATGAAAACACCACGGGCTTGGGTTCCTTGAAGCCCGGCAGGGCCCGGCTGCAAGGGCGTTTTTTCAATGTGATGGTATCTCCGGTGCGCGTGTCGCTCACCGTCTTGATCCCGGCAATGATATAGCCCACCCGGCCTGCGGTGATAAACTTCTGGGGCACCCGCTTGATCTGGAAAATCCCTGTTTCCTCCACCGTGTATTCCGCGTGGTTGGACATGAACATAACCCTGTCACCGGGCCGCAGGGTGCCGTCGATCATCCGGAAATGCACCACAGTGCCCCTGAACGGATCGTAATGGGAATCAAAGATCAGGGCCTTGACAGGTGCATCCGGATCTCCCTGGGGCGGAGGCAGCTGGGTGACAATGGCTTCCAGGATCTCTTCGGTGCCGATCCAGTCCTTGGCCGAAGCCAGGATGGCCGTGTCCGGATCAAGGCCGAGTTCATCTGCAATCTGGAGCTTTACCTTTTCAATGTCAGCCGAAGGCAGATCAATCTTGTTGATCACCGGGATGATTTCCAGGTCATGCTCCAGGGCCAGGTAAAGGTTGGCAATGGTCTGGGCCTGAACCCCCTGGCTGGCATCCACCAGCAGCAGCGCGCCTTCGCACGAGGCAAGGGCCCGGGAGACCTCGTAGGAGAAATCCACATGGCCCGGGGTGTCAATGAGATTGAGATAATAAAGATGGCCGTCTTTTGCGGTATACGGAAGACAGATGGTCTGGCTTTTGATGGTAATGCCCCGCTCCCGCTCCAGGTCCATGCTGTCCAGCATCTGGTCCTTGAAATCCCTTTCAGCCACAATGTCGGTGGACTGGATCAGACGGTCGGAAAGGGTTGATTTTCCGTGGTCAATATGGGCGATAATGCTGAAGTTGCGAATGTTTTTCATATAATTCCAATTGGATAAAACGATTCAAACTCTCCGGGAAAAAACCCGGAGAAAAATGTGTTCTCCTATCAATTCAAAACAGGCCTGTCAAGACAGACCCGCCTGACGCAGCGTTTTACCAGGGCTGCTCAATGCGAACGGTCAAATACAAATCCCCCTTGTTTCCTGAACCGTCATCCCGGCCCAGGCCTTTTAACCGCAGCACTTTTCCGTCCCGGGTTCCGGGCGGGATTTTGAGCCGGTACATGCGGTTTTGAAACCCCCAGGGAACGTTGATTCTTTTCGTGGCCCCGGCAGCGGCTTCATACGGGGTAATCCGGAGGGTTTCATGAAAATCCGGATCACTGCCCCCGCCCCCGGGCCGGAAGACCTGGAGGTGATCACTTTTTTTCCGCCGGATGCCGCCCCGGCCAAAACCGCTCTGGCTGCGCCCGTCTGGCAGCAGGGGAAAGAGTTTCAATGCGATCATTCCGCAGACAAACCCGCCAATATGGGCCCACCAGGCAATGCCCGCCTGCTGGGCCTGGGCGCCGGCGGCATTGAGCAGCTGCATCAGAAACCACAGCCCCAGAAAGAAAAAAGCCGGTATCTCCACAAAAAACGGAATAAACAAAATCGGGATCAAAGTCAGAATCCGGGAATGGGGATAAAGCAGAAAATAGGCTCCCATAACCCCGGCAATCGCCCCGCTGGCCCCTATAACCGGGGTTGTGGACTGGGCGTTTAATGCAAAGTGAAACAACCCGGAAGCAAGGCCGCAGCCAACGTAAAAAATCAGAAAATAAAACGACCCGAGCCGGTCCTCCACGTTGTCGCCGAAAATATAGAGGCTCCACATGTTAAACAGCAGGTGCAGAAACCCGCCGTGGAGAAACATGAACGAAAACAGGGAAAAGACCTGCTGAAATGGCGTAAAATACGCCGATATCTCCCCGGAAGTATAACGCGCCGGCACCAGGCCGTAGGTGACGATAAACTGCTGGAGTTCCCGGGGTCCGTAACTGATCTGGGACAAAAAAACCAGGACATTGACGGCAATGAGCACATGGGTGACCAGGGGATAGTGCCTGGCCGGTATGGTATCGCGCAATGGAATCATTTATGCCGGCCTTGCCCGGGCTTTTGCCCCGGAAAAAATAAGTCGGTCACTTATTGCCCGACGGTCATGCTCAGATCCACAAACCGGGCGGCATGCGTCAGCGCCCCCATGGAAACAATGTTTACGCCAAGCTCGGCCAGGCGGGCAATGCGCCCGGCATCCACCCGGCCGGAAACCTCGATTTCAGCCGCATTGCCAATATGTGCCGCAGCCTCTGCAATGGCGGCATCATCCATGTTATCGAGCATGATCACATCCGCCCCGGCATCCACGGCCTCTTTAACCTCGGCCAGGGTTTCGGTTTCCACCTCTATTCGCACAAGATGGGAAATCCGCCCCCGGACGGCATTGACCGCGGCCGTGATACCGCCGCACGCGGCAATGTGATTGTCTTTGATCAGCACCCCGTCATAGAGTCCCATACGGTGGTTAAACGCCCCGCCCACGCGAACGGCGTATTTTTCCAGGACCCGCCAGCCGGGCACTGTTTTGCGGGTATCCGTAAGCCGGATGGGTGAGGAGCCCAGAGTATCCACATGCCTGCGCACGTGAGTGGCAATCCCGCACAGGCGCTGGAGAAAATTTAAGGCAATGCGCTCGCCAATCAGGAGGGTGTCCAGGCTGCCGGTCATTTCAGCCACCACTGTGCCGGGACAATCAATGAAATCCCCGTCTTCAGCCTTTGCCTGAAATGCGCCAAGCCCGCCCACGCGATCATAGACCCGGGGCACAAGGCTCAGCCCGGCAATGACCATTGGCTCTTTGGTCTCGATCCACGCCCTGCCCTGCCGGCCTGACAGGCCCAGGGCACTGGTGGTGATATCCCCGTGGCCGATGTCTTCTTCCACGGCCAAATCGATTAACCGGGAGACCTGCGGGGAAAAGAAAATTTCATTGACCCGGGTCATGTCTGCACCGATTCAAGCTGCCTGATTTTTTCCCGGTTGGCCTGCAGCTTTTGGATTTTCTCGGTTGCATCCGCGTGCTGCTGTCTGACCTGCTCCACCACATCAGCCGGTGCCTTGGACAAAAACCCCTGGTTGTTTAATTTTTTGTCCAGACCCTGGATTTCCTTTTCCAGCTTGGTGATTTCCTTGTCAAGCCGTGCCAGTTCCTTTGCAAAATCAATCACCCCTTCCAGGTAAACCGATACGGCTGCGCAGCTGGCAATGGCCGTGGCTGTTCCCCTGGGTTTTTCACCTGCAGAAGCGATTTCCAGATCTGCAATCCGCGCCAGGGTGACAATCATGTTTTTGTGGCTTTCCAGGTTTGTGCGCACCGCTGAATCCTCTGCCTGAACAAGCACGGACAAGGAAGCCGACGGAGAGATGTTCATCTCCCCGCGAATGTTTCGCACCGCGGTGATGACTTCCATGATCTGCTCCATTCCGGTTTCCGATGCCGCATCAGCGTTAATTTCCGGCAATTGCGGATCCCGGCCCGGAAACGGTGCGCGCATGATGGAACCGGATGTGCCGGGCAGACGGTGCCAGATTTCCTCTGTGACAAACGGTACAAAGGGGTGCAGCAGAATCAGCACGTCATGGAGCACCCGCCATAAAACCGCCCGGGCCGCATTTTGGGATTTTTCGTCAATTTTTCCGTAAAGCGCGGGCTTGGCCGCCTCAAGATACCAGTCGCAGAACTCGTGCCACACAAACCGGTACAACCCGTTTGCCCCTTCATTGAAATAATAATTGTCCAGGGAGTCGGAAACCAGCTTTGTGGTGCGCCTGAGCCGGGAAAGAATCCAGCGGTCAGCCAGGGACAGGTCGGATTCTGCAAATTCCGGATGCTCGGTTTCCAGGTGCATCAGGGAAAACCGGGCCGCGTTCCACAGCTTGTTGATAAAATGCCGGTAGCCCTCGATGCGCTTTTCAGACAACTTGATATCCCTTCCCTGGGCGGCAAAGGCTGCAAGGGTGAAGCGCAGGGCATCTGTTCCGTAGTTTTCAATCACGCTGATGGGATCAATGACATTGCCGGAGGACTTGCTCATTTTCTTGCCATCAGCATCCCGCACCAGTGCGTGGACATAGACATCGTAAAACGGCACCTTTTCCATGAAGTGAATGCCCATCATCATCATCCGGGCCACCCAGAAAAACAGGATGTCAAAACCGGTGACCAGCACAGAGGTGGGATAGAATCTTTCCAGCAAAGGGGTTTTTTCCGGCCAGCCCATGGTGGAAAAGGGCCAGAGCGCGGAGGAAAACCAGGTGTCTAAAACATCCGGGTCCTGGACCAGGGCGCCGGAGCCGCAATGCGGGCATGCGTCAGGCGCTTTGGTGGCCACTGTCAGTTTTTCACAGTCCGAACATGTCCAGGCCGGAATCTGATGGCCCCACCAGATCTGGCGGGAAATGCACCAGTCCCGGATGTTTTCCATCCACACAAAATAATCGTTTTTCCATTTTTCCGGCACGATGCGCGTGTGTTCCTGGTCGACCGCACTTACTGCGGCTTGGGCCAGGGGGCGGGTTTTGACAAACCACTGCCTGGACAAATTGGGCTCCACCACTGTGGCGCATCTGTAGCAGTGGCCCACGCTGTGCTCATAATCTTCGATTTTGACCAAAAGGCCCTGCTCCTGCAGGGCGCTGACAACGGCATTGCGGCACGCAAACCGGTCCATGCCCGCAAAGTCCCCGGCCGCCTCGCTCATGATGCCGTTGTCATCAATGACCTTCACGGATTCCAGGCCGTGTTTTTCTCCCACTGCAAAGTCGTTGGGGTCATGGGCGGGGGTGATTTTCAGCGCGCCGGTGCCGAATTCCATGTCCACGTAATCATCACGGATAATCGGAATTTTGCGGCCGGTTAAGGGCAGAATCACGTGATCGGATGAAATGTCTGAATAGCGGGCATCGTCGGGGTGCACAGCCACGGCCGTATCGCCAAGCATGGTCTCCGGGCGGGTGGTGGCCACCACAGGTCCGCCCTCTTGGTTTTCATAAGGATACCGGATGTGGTAGAGATGTCCTTCCAGGGTTTCATGCTCCACCTCAATGTCGGCCAGGGCTGTATTGCAGCGGGGGCACCAGTTGATGATGTAATTTCCCTGATAGATCAGGCCCTGCTCGTAGAGCTCCACAAAAACCTTGCGCACGGCCGCAGACAGGCCGTCATCCATGGTAAAGCGCTCCCGGCTCCAGTCGCACGAGGCGCCCAGGGATTTCAACTGCCGGATAATGGCGCTGCCGTATTTCTGCCGCCACTGCCACACCGCCTGGATAAAGTCCTGTCGTCCCATCTGGTGACGGTCAACCCCGTCCGCGGCCAGCTGGCGCTCCACCACATTCTGGGTGGCAATGCCGGCATGGTCGGTTCCGGGCAGCCACAGCACATTATCTCCGCACAGCCGCCGATACCGGCACAAAATGTCCTGGAGGGTTGTGTTAAGGGCATGGCCCATGTGCAGCACGCCCGTTACATTGGGAGGCGGGATGACAATGGAGAAGGCTTCGGCGTCATTTGCCGGGCTTTGATCGGCCTGAAACAGTCCGTTTTCCTCCCAGTACGCATACCAGCGCTTTTCCACTTCAGCGGGCTCATAGCCCTTGTTGATCTCTTTGCCGGACATTTCTTTTTTTGCACTCCAATCCACAAAAAGATGGGGATTGAACCAATCCCCATCAGCAAAAGTTTTGTTTGCAAACGCACAATCCGGGTCGGCTCCGGGCCCGGTTAATGCGGGTTAGTCTTCGGTTTTGCGGGTCAGCAGGTATTGCTTGAGATGTTCAATATCCTCGGAAACTTTCTGCCAGATCACTTCCTTTAACACCCGGTCAATCATGTCGCCGTAGCGCTTTTCGATAACGCGTTCCAGCGCCTGCTCAAGCTGTTGCCCGGAAACCGCCGCCACCTCTTCGGTCAACTCAAGAATATCATCGTTTCCGTTTTCAGCGCCACTGGCGTTTTCCTCTGCGCTTCCGGGGTCGGTGGCTTCAACGGCCTTTTCTTCCTCCGCTACATCCGCGCCGGGTTCAATTTCCTCCACAAGCTCAATGATTTCATTTTCAGGCGAAACCAAATCAAAGTCAAACTCTGAATCCCGGGACAAATCCATTTGCCGGGATTCGCCGGACTCATCCCCGGTTGCCCCGGAAATTCCGTTTCTGGCCTCGTCAAGCAGGCCCTCGGTCATCTCCACAATGGCATCATCATCTTCAGAAGTGCCCACAATGATTTCAGAAAGCTCGATGATTTCCTTCTCCGGATCCTTCCGGCTGTCCTCGGTCATAATGGGCCTCCCTGGAAAATTCAGTGCCAAATCAGTTTACTGTCTGTTGAAAAGCCTGTTATAATCCTGTAAAATTATCCTAACCGCCTGATGTTGTCAAGAAATTTGAATCCTGCCGGAAAACCCGGCCGACCCCGGCCCGATGGGCCCGGAATCGCAAACTATATAGTGGCTGAACGAAAACCCTGTTCAGCCAAAACCCGAATATCGAAATCCGAAATCCGAAACAAATACGAATATCGAATGTTCAAATGATAAAAACCA